>JALOLV010000313.1 GCA_025455785.1 Spirosomataceae bacterium
GATGGCTTGGCCAAAAGTCCGTATATTAGAGAGGCACGAAGAATAAAAGCAGAATTCACCATCAAAGAGCAACATATATCGGCCAAATTCCTGCCTAATCAAATCTTGGCTGCATCGTTTGAAGATTCAGTTGGAGTTGGTTTTTATCGCATTGATTTACACCCGAGCATCGGTGGCGATAATTATGTAGATGTAGAAAGTTTACCATTCCAGATTCCATTGGGAGCTTTAATTCCGCAGCAAGTCGAAAACCTTTTACCTGCGTGCAAGAATATCGGAACTACTCATATTACCAATGGCTGTTATCGACTGCATCCTATCGAATGGAACATCGGAGAAGTAGTAGGTAATTTGGTAGCGTTTTGCTTAGAAAACAAGAAAAAACCAACTGAAGTAAGAAATACGCCTCAGTTTTTGAGTCTGTTTCAGACCTTAATCGTACAAAAGGGTGTAGAAATTGAATGGCCTAAAAATTTAATATTGGCAGAGGGCGACCCGCACATTCATGCCATGTGAGCAAAGAATGGATAAGAAAATTTTTCAACGAATGGGCAACGAATTAGCCCAGACTATTAGTGAACAATTTGGCACAAAAAACATCGTAGAACTGTGCCAAATTGCGGATATTTCTGTCCGTTATGAAAGATGGAATCCCGTTACTTTGGGTGAATTTGACCGAAAGCACAGTGCCATTTGCATTAATTTGAATGCCCCAATTGCTCCAGTCGATATTCTTGCCCACGAGTTAGGACATTATTTTATTTTCCAAAAAAACATAAAACTAAGTCGAGCCGAGGAAGAAATAGTGGCAACTACATTTGCTCAATACTTTCAATCTTCAACTGATTATTGAAATACATTTTCCATTACGAGCGTATATGCCCCCAGCATGGTGGTTTTATCGCCCAATGTAGAGGTTTTTATTTCACAATCGCCTACGAGTTGAGGTAAGCCATATAAACTTAATCCTTTAATAACTGGATATTTCATCAGTTCGGCCACATCAGTAAATCGCCCTCCTAAGATAATCAGTCCGGGATTAAGTGTTTGAACCAGCATAGAAAGAGCCTGTCCCAGCCGTTCACCCATCTCAATCAATAAGCCTCGGGCAGTTTGGTCGCTCGTATGTACCAATTGGATAATTTCTCGGTATTTAAGTTTTTTCGCCGCATTGGCTGGGTCTAACTCTTGAAATTGCCGCTCAAGAGCATATCCCGAAACAACGGTTTCTAAGCACCCTTTCTTTCCACAAACGCAAAGTTTATCATTGTCTTCAAAATGAATGTGGCCAAACTCACCCGCAAACCCAGATTCTCCGCTGTGCAAATGACCATTCGAGATAAAGCCAATGCCTAATCCTCGACTTAAATTCACATAAATAATATTCGATTTTTCACGGGCAAAACCGAAATTTTGTTCGCCCAAAGTCATTAATCGAGTATCATTATCAATAAAAACAGGATACCCCCAACGCTCACTGAGAAGTTTTGCGAGTGGCATATCAAAGTTTAGAAAGCTGTAACTGATGCCCTTTTTGCCATCAACTCTACCCGTTATACCAATGCCCACGCCCAAAATTTTAGCATCAGGAATACCTTTCTTACTTATCAGGTCTGGTACTGTTCGAGCAACAAAATTGAAGGCTTCATCACGGTTATTGATGTCGAAATTATCGGTTTCGTATTCATAAATCAATTCGTGATTGAGATTCACGATGCTAAACCGAAACGAACTAATGAGCAACTCAACCCCCACGATATATCCCAAGGAAGAATCAAGACAAAACAACGATGGTGGTCGCCCGCCCGATGACTCTCTTTTGCCCGATTCAACCAAAATTCCTTGCTCAACCAACTCATTGATGAGTTTGGTAGTAGTAGGGAGACTCAAGCCCGAAAAATCCTTAATCTCTGGAATAGTTTTTTCTCCTTCTTGCAACAAATACTGAAGAATTTTTTTTGTTTGGGTCTGTTGGTTGTTTCGGCCATTGGTGGCATTCAAGGCCTCAATATAAGCTCTCATTCTTTCTTTTTTTCGATTTTAATCGCTCAAACTCCACAATAATAAAAAGTGTATAGTTTTATAAAAATTTCAATAAAGATAATAAAATAATTATAAAATTATCCTCAACTTTGTGTGATTTGAGTTTTTATATACCGATAATTGAAAAATTTCACTAAACTTAAGAATAATATCTAATTGTGAAAAATCTTGAAAAATATAGCAATCACTATAAGTCCGAATTATTAGAAAACATTTTACCTTTTTGGCAGAAGTTTTCTAAAGATGAAACCCACGGCGGATACTTTACTTGCCTTACAAAAGACGGAGAAGTGTTTGATACTGATAAGTTTATTTGGCTACAAGGGCGTGGCGTTTGGATGTTTTCGATGCTCTACAATAACTTAGAAGCTCGCCAAGAATGGCTCGATTATGCCCAACATGGAGCTGATTTTTTGCAAAAATACGGACAAGCTCCCGACGGAACTTGGTATTTCTCACTTACGCGTGAAGGCAAGCCCCTCATTCAACCCTACAATATATTTTCTGATTGTTTTGCTACGCAAGCATTTGGGCAACTCTATAAAGCTACTCAAAAAGCTGAATACGCCGAGCTGGCTCGCAATACGTTCTATTCGATTTTAGAACGAAGAGATAATCCTAAGCGAAATTGGTCGAAGGCCGTGGGTGGTACTCGCCCTTTGAAAAACTTTGCTTTGCCAATGATTCTGTGTAATCTATCGCTCGAAATAGAACACTTATTACCAACTGAGGTGGTAGAGAAACTCATCAGAGAATGTATTCATGAAGTGATGGAGGTATTTTATGATAAAGAATCGGGGTTGATTTTGGAAAATGTAACTCCTGATGGGCAATTCTCGGATAGTTTTGAGGGTAGATTATTGAATCCGGGACATGCCATTGAGGCCATGTGGTTTATTATGGATTTGGGCGAACGCCTAAACGATTCGTCGTTAATCGAAAAAGCAAAGCAACTCACCTTACGTACACTCGAATACGCTTGGGACGAAAAATACGGAGGTATTTTTTATTTCATGGATATTAAAAATAAGCCCGTGCAACAACTCGAATGGGACCAAAAACTTTGGTGGGTGCATATTGAAACGATTATAGCACTGCTTAAAGGATATTTACACACAGGCGATGAGCGTTGTTGGGAATGGTTCGAGAAAGTTCATGACTGGACTTGGAAGCATTTCCCTGACCCAAAATATGGAGAATGGTTTGGTTATCTTAGCCGAAACGGAGAGCCACTGCTCACGCTAAAAGGTGGAAAATGGAAAGGGTGCTATCATATTCCGAGGGGATTGTATCAATCTTGGAAAACTTTAGAAAAAATTATTGCTCTCAAAGAATCGGCAATACTTCATACTAAATAAAAAGAGGCGGAACCAATGTTCCGCCTTATAATTTAGATTTCAACGTTTACATCAACATTCTTAAAATATATCGCTCCGTCGGCATCTACATCCATCAGCACAACCGAATCTGACTTAACGTATCCTGCCAAAATCTGTTTTGAAAGCTCGTTCAAAATCATCTTTTGCATGGCTCGTTTGAGTGGTCTTGCTCCAAATGCAGGGTCAAAACCTTCAAAACCAATTTTATCCAAAGCCTCTGGTGTGGCATCGAGATGAATGTTCTGCTCGGCCAAACGTTCTTGAATTTGTTTGAATTGGATATTGACGATTCCCCTGATATTGCGTTTTGTCAATGGCTGAAACATCACAATTTCATCAATTCTATTCAAAAACTCGGGTCTTACATACGTTTTGAGTAACTCAATTAACTCATTTTTGGTGTTTTCAACAACCTCATCTTTGTTCCATTTTTCAGCCTCCATAAATCGTTGCATGATAATATCGCTACCGATATTTGAGGTCATGATGACGATGGTATTTTTGAAGTTGGCAACTCGGCCTTTGTTATCGGTCAATCGGCCTTCATCCAAAACCTGCAAAAGTGTATTCCAGACATCGGGATGGGCTTTCTCGATTTCGTCTAATAAAACAACCGAATACGGTTTACGGCGAATCGCCTCGGTCAACTGTCCACCTTCATCATAGCCCACGTATCCCGGAGGAGCCCCGACCAATCGGC
>JALOLV010000314.1 GCA_025455785.1 Spirosomataceae bacterium
CGTAAGTCTTTTAGAGTAAAAGGCAGAATCGATGATTTTGTATTAAAAATGGTTTCGCTCTTGCCGATGGGCGATGGTGGATTTATCATCCCGATAAACAACGAAATGCGGAAGGTAATCCATAAAAAAGAGGGCAAAATAGTTGAGGTTTCGCTCGAAGAAGACACCGACGAGTTTGTTATCTCGCCCGATTTGATGGCTTGTCTCGAAGACGAACCCAAGGCCTTGGCCGAGTTTAATAAATTGCCCAAAAGCCATCAAAAGTATTATTCAAACTGGATAGAATCTGCCAAAACCATCGAAACCAAAACCAAACGTATCTTGATGACTGTCAATGGTTTTAATATGGGCATGGACTACGGCGAAATGATGCGATATTACCGAGATTTAGAAAAATGAAAGAAAAACTAAAACCTCTGATAAACGACCCTGTCTTGAAGCCGATAATCGAGATAATCCCCGAACCGCAAATTGAGAGTACCAAAAACGTTTTTTCGGACCTGATGAGCTGTATTCTCGAACAACAAATTGTGTATCGAAGCACCAAGAAGATTTTTCAGAAAATGCTTGATTCGGCCCAAATCACTGAATTGACACCCGATAATTTTGAAGAATTTGAAAAAACCGCATTGACCAATACAAAATTGTCAATGAATAAATACGAAACCATCGAGCGGGTGGTTGATTTTTGGCAAACAAACAATATTGACTGGTTTTTGTTGAGCGATAAAGAAGTCAAAGGTCATTTGGGTTCGATAAAGGGGATTGGAGTCTGGACGATTGATATGATTCTACTCTACACACTCCAAAGACCTAATGTGTTTCCGTACGATGATTTTCATTTAAAACAAATTATGGTAAATCTCTACGGATTAAATCCCGACTCGCAGCTCAAAAAGCAAATGCTTGAGATTTCCGAAAGGTGGAGCGAACAGAAGTCGCTGGCGGTTAAATACCTTTTGGCTTGGAAAGAATATAATAAAAAAACACCAAAATAAATTTAAAAAGATGAAGCGTTCGGGGGCTGCCGATTTAGTATTGATGGGAGGGAGTATCCCGTCTTGGCTTTTTGATAGAATGACAAAACTCTCTCTACCCGTTGTGGAGGCGATAATTCTGGACTACGGACACAAAGGTCTATTGAGTCGTTTATCCGACCCATTTTGGTTTCAGAGTTTTGGGGCGGTTATTGGCATGGACTGGAACTCATCGGGTGTTACAACTGCTGTGATGAGTGCCTTAAAAAAAGTAGTAAATCCAAACTCTCGACAACTTGGTATTTATATCTGCGGTGGCAAAGGCAAAGATTCTCTACAAACTCCAAACCAGCTAATTGAAGTTGGAAATAAAACGGGTTTGGATGGGGATTATTTAGCCAGATGTAGCAAGCTGAGTGCCAAAGTGGATAATACGGCTGTGCAAGATGGATTTCAGATTTATATGCACAATTTTATTGTAAGTCGAGAAGGTGATTGGTCTGTGATACAACAAGGGATGCAACCCAATACTTCGATGGCAAGACGTTACCACTGGAACTCGGGTAGTTTTTCGTCTTTTGTCGAAGAACCCCACACGGCAATTTGTGGCGAAAATCAAGGCGAAATCTTAAATTTGGTTGATAAAAACGCAACGATTACTCAAAGTGGCATCTTGGCGATTGCCAAAGAAAATCCAACCAAAATTTTGGCCGAAATACCACACATGAAGCTACCTACGCATTATGGAGTAAAAGAAACCGATGTTGATTTAAAAAGATTGGGTAGTATTTTGTGGCTCGCACAAGAAAACCAGACCCAAAAGTTTGAAGATTTGCTTCTTTTGAATGGCCTCGGTCCACGAACCCTCCAATCGCTCACGCTCGTAAGTGAGGTAATACACGGTACACCTTCACGATTTAAAGACCCAGCTCGTTTTTCGTTTGCTCACGGTGGCAAAGGCGGCAGACCGTTTCCGGTTCCGACAAAAGTTTATGACGAAACCATCGAGACGCTCAAGTTATCGGTTGAAAAAGCCAAAATAGGCGAATCTGACAAGCTACAAGCCATTCAAAAATTGACAAAATTGGCACAAAGAGCCGAAAAGGAGTTTGAACCTAATGGTAATTTTGAAGAACTCATAGAAAAAGAAAATCGTGAATCGCACCTTTACGGCGGACGTAGTATTCATGGTTTTTCTGAGCCACCAAAAAATAATGATTAGTTTTGTTTGATGATTGATTTAGAAACCGTACACGAGATACTTTGCTCAATGCCCGACGCTACCGAAGAACCCCACTTCGATAAACCTGCGTATAAATTGAAAGGAAAGATTTTTGCGACTTTCAATATCGAAAATAAATGGGTTACGATTCGACTAACGCCCGAACAGCAAGCGATTTTCTGCGAAAACGAAGCGATTTATCCTGTACCAAACAAATGGGGAACGCACGGCTGGACACACGTAGATTTGAACCGAATCAAGAAATCAGAATTTATAGAAGTGCTTGAGGTAGCCTACCAAAATGTAAAACAGAGTCGAAAATCCGCCATAAATAAAAAAGGCGAAACCTGAGGGTATAAGTCTTCGATATGTTGTTTGATTAAAACTTGCAAAAATTGGCTTACAAAGCACTAATCCCGCATGCACAGTAGGGGTTCTTTTAATTCAGGTGTAAATTCAAATTTTTTATTGCTATTTGAACAAACTTTGGGTTTGTAAATAATGTTTTTTTCCTGTCGCTCCAGTTTTCTAATTCTTTTGTGATAGCGTCTTGTGTATTTGCATTTTTTTCAGAAATAATAAAGTCTATTGTAGAAAGTAATTCTAAACCAAAAGGAGAGTAAAACCCCTTCAAAAACGTCTTTGTTTTTTCTACGATGTTTCTATATGTTATGTTTTCGGGCTTTTTCAAAAAATCATCTACCTCGGCTTCAGCATCGGGAATTAGTCCTAATTCTTCAAAGGGTTTTTTATCTTTAGAACTGTATCCCATAACGTAACTACCATTTAAATAGTATAGAACATGTTTTACTTTACCAGAGTAGGGACCATAAAAGTTAGGCTGAAACTCCAATTTGAAAGTTTCTTTTGCTCCAAAACGTTGTAGAAAGTAAGCAATTTTTTCCGAGGCAAATTCTGATACAAACTCACCGTTACGAACTAATTCATATAAAACAGAGAGCAGCATTGCCCTTGCAGGCGTTAGTTTTACTCTTTCTTTTTTCATTACCTCTTGAATAGATACGTTTGGTTCATATATATAAACATTACAATCTACATCTTTTAAATACTTCTCTAAAATTTGCTTTACATTATTCCAATCTAATCCTCCATTACCCGAACCTAAAGGAGGAACAGCAATAGACTTGATATTTCTTTCTTTTATTACTTTTACTAATTCAGCTAAACCGTCTTCAATGTACTCATATTCTGACGGTAAACGCCAATCTGTTTTTGTAGGAAAATTGACGATGATTTTTTTACCTGCGAGTAATGACTCTTCTTCTGTAATAAAGAGTTTACCTACCTTTAGTTCTCTGTTTTTGCAGGCATTATGATATAGCTTTAAATTATTAGGAAATATATTTTTAAATTGCAAAGCAATGCCCTTCCCCATCACACCAACAGTATTTACAGTATTTACTAATGCATCGGCCTTACTTTCTAACAAGTTGCCAGTTTGATAAAATATCATATCTTAAAAATAAAATTCTGATTTGATAAGAATTTTGTTTGTATTTGCACCAAAGTTGATGACTCTGTTTTGGGCATATTCATTGTAGGTTATGTAACCCAGAATAGCTTCTTGTGAAATATCTCCTAATACTAAAAACTCTGCCTCTTTCCTTCGTTTTCTATCTAAATCATACTCATCTTTCCAATACTTAGCTTTGATAGCATTCATGTCTAAGATAGAATTAATATTTTGAATATCTGCAATTGTGTATTGAGAGCTAAAACTATCTACTGCGTGTCCATCGGTAAATATAAACTCCAACTGTGAATCAATAATTTTTTGGACAGAACTTACACAATACACAATATTTTCGGCAGGTGTGGGTGCTACAGTATTAAATCCTTTTTGAACCACATATAACATTGGAGTTCTTGTTCCGAAGTAAAATGGAATATACTCACCTAAACGTCTTCCATTATTTAATACAAAATTGTTTCTGGTGGAAATTAGGCTTCTATCTCCGATGGGTACAAACTCAGAATTTGAATTTACTGATGTTGAATGCGTTATTCCATGTTAAAGAATATGTGGTATATTCTCAATGTGGGTCATTCGAAACAAGTATATTTTATTTAAATTAAGCATTTTGCGAATTTAAAATTTCTCAAGTTTCATCAGACCTAATTCCAATGTTTATAATGGTATGTCTTCGACGTACAAATAATATTTTTATACAGTTTCATACCTGCCCATGTCCCTCAGCATACGTACATGAGAGCCTACTGCCACCTCAAAACTACCTTTGTTATTGTACGGAATCCCGTATTGTTCGGCAGTATTTTTGACAATTTGGGCGATTTTTACCAGCAAAATTGGCTGTTGTCATCAATTGATGAATCGCCCAAGCGTTTTCAATCGTTCCACGTTCATCGGGTAGTGGCTGCTCGACACCCTCTACAACGTGAGCTAACTGAAAAACCGTTGTCAGAATCAACCCTGCGGTGCAGTGCATGGCCATAAAACCAATCGCCCACTCCCCAATCGAGACATGATTTGTAAATGCAATCGGAATTCCAAAGATAAATAATACATACAAAATCTTGGTAATAAACAAAATGACTAATTCTTTGCGAGGATACGCCTTCACGATTCCACTTTTAGCCATTTGATTATACAGATAAATTTCTTTAAAATCCTTCCACAAAAACGAAATTGTCATCAAACTATAAAGAAAAAACGCATAAAAATGCTGAAAACGGTGGATGCTCTTCAGCTTATCATCATACGATAATCGTAAAAATGGCTTACCCGTAATATCTTCGTCTATACCGTGTACGTTGGTGTAAGTATGGTGTAGTTTGTTGTGCTGAACATCCCAGTTATAGGCGTTCCCACCCAAGAAGTAAATAGTTGCTCCAAATACTTTATTGACCCAATTTTTCGACGAAAACGACCCATGAATGGCATCGTGCATGACCGACATCCCGACACCAGCAACACCAAAACCCATGATGATGCACATCAAAAGCATCTGCAAACCTGTAAATGTAAATGTCAGCATCAAGAAGTACGGAATGATGTACAGCCCAATCATAAACAAAGCTTTGATGATGAGTTTATTGCCGCCGCATTTTGAGAGGTTATTTTGCTCGAAGTATGCGTCAATGTTGGTTCGGAGGTCGCCAAAGAAGTTGGATTTAGCTTTATTGACAAATTTAATTTTAGTATAATTCATGATTCTATTATGTTTTAGGGAGATGCAATTTAATCAAAAAAAAAGTACAATCCTAAATGTGCCATTTTACGTATAACCACCTCGAAACTAAAACTTTATGCTTGAGGTTAGTAACTTAATAACGATATTTGTATCCAGATATTAGTTTTTTATAATTATTGCTGGATTTTGTCAGTAGCTTTCTGGTTTTCAGTCAATAATAATTATCACGATTAAATTTTTGTTAATGATAGATTTAGAGGAATTTTTTGAGCAAGAACCCAAAACCGAGTATAAAAAAGCGGCCAAAGTAAACGACTTCAAAGACCTAATTATCTTTGAAGACCAAGATTATATTGTCATCAACAAGCCACCGTATCTTTCGAGTCTCGACGAACGCACCCAAGACAAACACCAGAGTATCTTACGTTTGGCCAAAGCCTATCATGCCGATGCTCAGTTATGCCACCGACTCGATAAAGAGACATCGGGTGTGTTGGCAATTGCCAAAAATCCGGCGGCATATCGCCACCTTTCGATGCAATTCGAGAACCGACACGTTACCAAGCGTTATCATGCGGTGGTCAATGGTGTTTATGATTTCGATAGTATCTCGGTTTATCTTCCAATTGCCCCGCTCAAAGACGGTACTGCCGTAAAAATCGACCGAGCCAAAGGCAAGCCAGCCGAGACAGTATTTTTTACGATTAAGGCCTATCGCCATCATACGCTGGTCGAGTGTATTCCGATTACGGGGCGTATGCACCAAATCCGTATTCATTTACAGTGCCTCAAAGCACCCATCGTCTGCGACCCAACCTATGGCGGTGATGATATTTACCTTTCGCAACTCAAAAGCAAGAAATTTAACCTCAAAAAAGGTACTGAAGAATTACCCCTGATGAAACGAGTCGCTCTACACGCTCATTCGTTATCGTTTAGGTTGATGAATGACGAATACGTCAAAATCGAAGCCCCGTATCCCAAAGATTTTGAGGTTTTGGTAAAGCAATTAGACAAATTCAGTAATTGATAAGTACGTGGTCAGAATCAGTCAGATAATAGTCATTCAATGGTAATTGCCTAATAATCAACTGATTGACGATAGAATGACTATAAATGACGATTCATTTTGCAAAACTATTTAGACAGTGCAATACATCACATACATAGACTCACCCGCGGGCGAACTCGAAATCATTGGTACTGATGAGGCTATCAATGCTGTTAATTTTGTAAAATCAACCAGACAAACAGCGAGCGAGAGTTTACCTGCGATTTTTGAGGAATGTATTGCTCAGTTGAATGAATATTTTGAAGGAAAAAGGCGGATTTTTGATTTCAGAATCGAACAAGAAGGCACCGATTTTCAGAAAAGAGTTTGGTCTGAATTATTGAAAATACCCTTCGGTAAAACAATTTCGTATCTTGAATTGGCCCGAAGGCTCGGCGACGAAAAGGTGATTCGGGCGGCTGGCTCGGCCAATGGTAAAAACCAACTCGGAATCATCGTGCCGTGTCATCGAGTCATCGGTGCCGATGGTAAACTCGTAGGCTATGCAGGAGGATTAGATAAAAAACGATGGCTACTCGACCACGAAGACCGTTTGGCCAATGGAGTATTGACTTTATTCTAAAAATTGATGATAAAAACTCCCGAAGAATGTCTTGATATGAACGATATTCGCCTCGAAATCGATGACCTCGACAAACAAATTATCGGATTAATCGGAAAGAGATTCGGCTACGTAAAAGCCGCCGCAAAGTTTAAGACTTCGGCTACGGCGGTTGCCGCTCCCGAACGCTTCAAAGCCATGCTCGTAAAACGCCGCGAGTGGGCCATCGAAAACGGACTAAGCCCCGATGCTATCGAAAAAATGTACACCGACTTGGTGAATCATTTTATCGAAGAAGAAATGAAACATTGGCAGGGTGCAAATACTTGAAAGATACTTGTTTGTTTCTGATTTGACAAATGTTCTTGTTGGTAAGGTATTGATAATCAGCATTTTGTAATATTTGATAAACTATTTATGAAAAAATTAATTTTATTCATTTTTCTAATGCTTTCGGGCAAAATCGCTTTTTCGCAGCACAAAGAAATTGTAAAAACCGATAAAGCACCCGTGCCGATTGCTCCGTATTCGCAGGCAGTCAAGTCAAACGGATTTGTTTTTGTAGCGGGGCAAATTGGGCTAAATCCTGCCGATAGAAAACTCGTAGAGGGTGGAGTAGAAGCCGAAGCCGTACAAATTATGGAGAATATCAAGGCTATTTTAGAGGCATCGGGTGCAAAAATGAGCGATATTGTCAATACGACCATCTACATAAAAGACATCGGAGCATTTGCCAAAGTAAATGAGATTTATGGTAAATATTTTACGGGTGATTTTCCGGCCCGAACAACCATCGGAGTCGCCAATCTACCCGGTGGAGCCAGTATCGAGATTGCGGTGGTGGCGGCCTTGCCTTGGAAGGTTCGTAAAAAATAAAATTGCCTTATATTTGTGCTTCAAATGAATCAAAAATAAACAGAGAATTGTTGCAATTCACTAATTCACTAATTCACTAATTCACTAATTCACTAATTCGCTCATTTCTATATAGATATGTCTTTAGAATCAAAAATCAAGGCTTTAGCCAAAGAATATGCGGGCGAAATCATCGCCAATCGTCGGTATTTGCATACCAATCCCGAATTGTCGTTTCAAGAATTCAATACACAAAAATTTGTAGCCGAAAAGCTCAAAGAATTGGGCATCCAGCCCGAGCCAATCGCTAATACGGGTTTGGTTGCAACCATCGAAGGCCGCAATGCCCAAAACCGAGTGGTTGGGCTTCGTGCCGATATGGATGCTTTGCCGATTCACGAAAAAAACAATGTGCCGTATAAGTCTCATAATGAGGGCGTTATGCACGCTTGCGGGCATGATGTGCATACGGCTTCTTTGCTCGGAACGGCAAAAATATTGACTCAACTCAAAGGCGAATTCGACGGAACAATCAAATTGGTATTTCAACCAGCCGAAGAAAAAGCCCCCGGCGGAGCATCAATTATGATATCCTGCACCTGCAAGTATGCTTGGGCAGCACGTAGCACCGAATGTACCCGTTGGCAAAATCGGTTTTCGTGAAGGAATGTACATGGCGAGTACCGATGAAATCTACATGACAATAAAAGGTAAGGGCGGACACGGTGCTATGCCCGACCAACTGATAGACCCAGTTTTGATTGCGTCGCACGTAATAGTTTCGTTGCAGCAGATAATCTCTCGCAACCGTAAACCGGCCAATCCGTCGGTGCTTTCGTTTGGTAGATTTATTGCCGATGGCGTAACCAATGTGATTCCGAATGAAGTGACGATTCAGGGGACTTTCCGCTGCATGGACGAAGAATGGCGTGAAGATGGACTAAGACGTATGAAAAAAATGGCCGAAGGAATCACCGAAGCAATGGGCGGAACTTGTGAATTTGAGATTGTAAAAGGTTATCCGTTCTTAAAAAATCATCCAGAATTAACTCGACGAATGAAATCTGCCGCCGTTGAGTTTATGGGAGCCGAAAACGTGATTGACCTCGATTTATGGATGGCGGGTGAAGATTTTGCGTTTTATTCGCAAGTAGTAGATTCGTGTTTTTATCGCCTCGGAACTCGTAACGAAGCCCGTGGAATCATCTCAGGGGTGCATACGCCTACTTTTGATGTTGACGAATCGGCCCTCGAAATCGGTGCAGGATTAATGACTTGGCTGGCTTTGAGAGAGATTACGGAGTAAGATAAAATTTGGGCATTGATTAAACAATTGCTCAAAAATCAAGTTTTATCTGTAGTATTCATCAGTAATTGACCTTAGATAATTATGTTTTGGATTAAGTTAGGAATCGTTTTAGGCACTTTCGGATTCATGGAATTTATGGCGTGGTTTGCTCATAAGTACATCATGCACGGTTTTGGTTGGGCATGGCACAAAGACCATCATAACCACCACAAAGGTTTTTTTGAGAAGAATGATTATTACGCAGTAGTTTTTAGTGTAGTTGCTTCATCATCAATCATTTACGGAAATACCAATCCCGAATTTTGGTACTTGACTTATTTCGGAATCGGATAGCTTACTTTGTTTTCCACGACTTAATTGTGCATCGTCGCATTAAGTTTAAGTATGTTGCCAAGAGCAAATACATGAAACGTATCATGAATGCACATTATATCCACCACAAAGTACATACAAAAGAAGGGGCCGAGGCGTTTGGATTTTTGTGGGCTCCACCCAAATACGAACCAAAAGAAAGAAAATAAACGCAAGGCGAAGCACCAACTTCGCCTTTT
>JALOLV010000315.1 GCA_025455785.1 Spirosomataceae bacterium
TCATATGCATTTCCATTACATGCAGCTAAATGCCATAGCATAAATGATATTAATAAAAATTTCAGTGTTTTCATAAAAACATTATTTGAATCTATTTATTATGTTAAAATTTATCTCAATGCTGGATATTTAAACAAAAATCAACTTATCAGTTTACGAATCGCCGTACTTGCCAACCGGCAGGCAGGTACGAGAACCGTACGTACGGTGGTGTGATACAAAATTTATCAGGTCTATAGCAGATTTGTCTCCTCGATTGTGCCTTCGTTGTTCTTCTTCTTCTTCTTCTTCAGTCTTTTTCACAATCGTAACTGTAAGGTAGTAGGGCAGGTACACTCTTTGACAAGCTTGGACTTTAGCGTTGATTGGTGCGACTTGGTAATGTGTGTAACTGCTGTGCATAGGGTTTTAAATGAAGTTCAAAGGTTCAAAATCAATTTCCGAGTTATTTTCGGGATAGAAAACTTTAAATGTGCCTTCATCCAGCCATACAATGGATATATTTTCAGATATACAAAATTCGATTAAACTATCATTTGGCTTTTGAGAGTAAACTAAAATTTCACGAATGTTTTCAAAGCCCATCTGTCTTTGTATGATGGAAAATTTATAATATTTTAGCTGACCAACACCCTTAACTGTTTGCTTTTCTTGGTCAGACATTGATGGAAGAATTGTTTTTACTTCAAAAACTATTGCAGAATCCTCTAATGTTGATAAACAATCAAATTTTCCCTCAAAAAGTTGAAATCCACTTTGCTCACAAATTAAACCTAGTTGTCTGACTATTTCTTGATGATGAGATAATCTATTTTGTCTAATTCTAATAGATTCGGTGAGGTCAATACTTACTGATGAAATTTCATTAAAAATAGGGTCTCTAGCAATATTCTCAGACGTGACCTGGCGATATTGAGAATAAGGAATACCTTCATCTGTTGTTACTTCATCAGGGATTTCAGTTGAAATTTCGTCTTCTGTAATTGAAATGTGCCCAATAGGATATGTATTGTTCCCTTGTTTTCTTATGTCTCCTACTTGAACAGCAAATGATGGTAGTATTTTTACTGCATTTCTAGCTTGGTGTTCACTTATGTTAATTTCATCTAATATTGAGTTGAACTCTAATTCCGATAAGGCAAGTATTCTTTCATATTCTTCTTGAGAATCATTTTCTGCTTCTAAGGCTAACATTAATTTACTCGTCTCAATACCCGGTTTATCTTGGGTAAGTTTCAAAAGAATTCTGTATGGATGACTGATTTCACCATCAACTCCTTCAACTCCAAACTGCATAAATGAATCTCGCCATAATAATTTACGAGCATTAGGATTGTTTACTGATAAAAGTTGAATGGCTCGTGGAGTAAGTTCACCTGATTTGTTATCGTAAACGACTAAAAAGCCTATAAGCTTAAAAAACTTGATTGTCTCTCTAGCTGCCGTATGATATCCTCGATTAGATGGCGTTTTCTGACTTTGTTCTTCTAAATATTCCTCTATGGATTGTCCTGCTCTCCCTGGATTAATTACCCCATTCCTCAATAGTTGTTCCCCTAAATTTTCATCTCTAAGTGGCGTTTCCTCCTCTATAAGCTGCTTAACGGTCTCTAAAGCACTAAAGTATTTATCAATGCTATTAAACTGGTGTGGAATGTTTTTCATTCAATGAATTTTTTACATTTCTGCAAAGATACCATTTGTAACTTTATCATTTTGAAATTCAGGTTGCTTTCTAACTTGAACAATTCTATTGTTTGCTATTTCAATGTAGTTTTTGTTTTTTTCAAATGCTATGAAATTCCTTCCATTACTTAGTGCACTTACACATTCACTTCCTGAACCAGCAAAAGGTATTAACACTAAATCCCCTTCATTAGAAAAGTGTTGAACAATTCTATCACAAATAGCAATCGGCTTTTGAGTTGGATGTTCTACTTTTTCCTCAGCAAATCTTTTACCTGCTAAAACAGGTATATTCCATACGTCTCCTGCGTGTTTTCCATCAGGATTGGGTGTCCAAACTTTTCCATTTTTAATTATTTTATTTTTTAATCTTTCGGTACTTTTGTAAGGTTCCCTTATTTGGTGATATGTATAGGTGTCAGATTTGGAAAACCATAATATTGGCTCATAATTTGCTGAAGGAGCATTTTTATATCCTGAAAAGCTATTTTCATAGTGCCATATTATTTGACGTCTATATTTTAAATTTTTTTCATACAAATGAACTTGAAGAAAGCATAAATAATGATGGATTCCATAAACAAAAATAGAACCTGTTGGCTTCAATTTCTTTATTGCGACATCAAGCCATAATTTTGACCATTTAACCCATTCGTTTACATCATCCCATTTATCAGATGAATTCCCGAAATCCTTATTCAGGTTATATGGAGGGTCGGCAATGATTAAATCTACAGAACCATTCTCTAGCTTTTGCATACCTTTGATGCAATCTCCTAAGTATATTTTATTTACTTCCATCATTTCTTTTTTATGTTTTGAAAGATTAAAACGTTTTGGTGGTGCATATTCGGAACAAAAGAAAATGGGTAACCATATGGGTAAATTGCTTTATGTCTTTGGTATAAAATCCGCACCCCTTTCAATACAAAATTTCCTTTTTTCTCTAGTTCATTAGCTAAATCAGCGTGAAAGGTATAATACTTATCTTTTTTTCTGAAATCGCTAACAATAACGCACATATATTTTCCTTTTTTAAGTATACGAGCACAGTCATTGAAAAACGATGAAAGAGTTTCCAAAAATAACGTGTAGTCCTCAATATTCGCAAAGTCTTTCGAGTCCTCACTATACTTATGGTCTAAATCGTTATTCACTCTTTCTTTTCCTTTATGGTCAATTGTTTCTAATATGTTCCAATATGGAGGACTTGTCACAATAAAGTCGAAGAAATCTTTTTTAATTTTTTTGATTTCCTCCTTACTATCACCGTTAATTAAATTTTGAAGTCCTTTTCCTTTTTGTTCGCTAGGAACTTCTATTTCAATCCTTTTTTTTGCTAATTCATAATATTTTGGGTTTAACTCAATTCCATATCCCACTCGATTATTGAAAGCACAAGCCTTTGCTGTAGATGCCACACCAGAAAAAGGGTCTAAAACTTTATCGTTTTCTTTTGAGTAAAACTGAATTAATCTTCCAACATCCTGAAATGAAAATGGTGCTGGATGTTGTTTTTCAATTTGTGCATCTTTGTTACCTGCTCCCAACCCTTTTTGACTAAAAACAGTCACTGTTTCAGGAAGCCATTCTTTTGCAGTCAAATCATTGAGAGTGTTATTGAGTGCAAAAGCCGATTTTTCATTAGGAAAAAGAATTGAATTCGCTTTAGTTATGTCACCATTTGTTTGAAACAAAGCGACACTTTTCCAATCTTCTATAAAACGGCTTGGAATTCGAAGTTCTTGTCTTTTTTCAAAAATCTCAGATAATTTAACTTTTGCTAGCTTGTTTTCTTCGATTCCTGTAACAGGGACGATTTCTTTTTTCTCTTTTTTATAAAGACAGTACTTCATTTTTGATTTTTATGATATTTAACTTGTTCCTCAGCGACTTTCAATGCATTAAGCCCTTCATCCTCATCTTTAACCAAGTCATAAACTTTTGTAGCTATCCATAAAGCTTCAAGCTCGTTGTAGGAATAATCAAAAGTCTCACTAATGGTCTTTAAGTGTTCCCTTTTTAGTGGCTTTTGGTCGCTTTCTACTTTACTTAAAAAGCCATCGCCAATTTCAAGAATGGATGCAAGTTTTCTTTGCAACATTCCCTTGGACTCTCTTAATTGTTTGATTTTCTGCCCTAGCGTCATTTTACCTTATTTGAACTTGACTTAATTTGGTCAAATTTAAGGATGTTTTTTTAATTGGAGAAATTTTTTGAGGGAAATTCAAGCTCTTTTGGTTTTTCTATGTTTGCTGGTGAGATGGCAAAAACCAAATGTGCTTGAATGTGCGGTCGGTTTTACAATGAGGCACAACGTCAGTCCGTCTAAAAACCTAAAATAGGTTAAAGTTGAGCTTATCAGGAGTTAAATATAAGCGATTAAAGCGCATTAAAAAATCAGTAGTTTTCACTTTTGAAAAATAAGGCAAGTACTTTTAGGTACTCTTGAAGCAGATTTTTATCTATAATATTAAATATCCTTCGCAGATTAAAGGCCGTAAAGATTAGCCCCACATCTGCTGAGGCATGTTTAATGGATTTTTTTGTCATGATGTAATAAAACCCCCACTGCCTT
>JALOLV010000036.1 GCA_025455785.1 Spirosomataceae bacterium
CGAATCGTTGGTCGGTGCTGGTACTGGTAACGGGTTGATTGTTACACTCGTCGTCGCACTCGCACTACATCCATTCGAGTTCGTAACCGTCAAGGTATATACACCATTCGCCGCCGTCGTTACATTACTGATACTCGGCGTTTGTAATGATGACGTAAACGAATTGGGACCACTCCACACGTAGCTCGTCATGCCTGATACCGAATTGAAACTCAATGTCGTTCCCACACATTTGGGCGAATCACTTGTTGGGTTAGGTATTGGTAATGGATTGATGGTAACCTCCGCCGTCGCCGTAGTACTACAATTTGCGTTTCCATAACCCAATGTTACACTATAAGTAGTAGTAGCCGTTGGGCTTGGGTTAATTGATTGAGTAGTTGCTCCACCCGGACTCCACAAGTAAGAGTTTGCGACACTGGCTGTCAGACTCACTGGCGTGCCTGCCGCACAAATTGGACTACTTGGTGATACCGTTATCCCTGCGGCTTCTCTTGGTAATTCTACTGATAAACTATATCCTGCACAACCCGTTCCTGTATTTACTTCATGCACTACCACTACGATTGTTCCGTTAGCCGGAACGGTTGCTGAGTAAAAACCCGTACTAGGGAATGATGAGCCTGGGTCAGCTAAATAATTAGTACCCATTGCGGTAGGATTAAAACTACCACTATATGCTGCCGAGAAAATATTTACTCCACAGCCAGACCTTATGCCAATCATTGCACAAACAGGTACATTTCTTGGGTTTGTAATCGTATAACTGTCGTAGTACCTTGCACCAGATGTCGAAAAATCACCCGGATAGTTTTTAGGGGTTGCACAAGTTGAATTCACCCCAAAACGGTTCATTCTACCCGTTTGTTGAGCATCACCTGCTGCCAATGAGCCATCGAAAATAAAATCGGCAATTCGGACAGCCGTCGTATCTGTTGCCGAGCAATTATATTGATTAGTTACCACTACACGATATACACTTGAAGTTGTAACCTCTTGGGTTTGGGCTGTTCCGCCAAATGTGGTAAATGAATTAGGATTCGCAATTCCTGTTAGACTTCTTTGCCAAGCATAGGTGTAATTGGGGTTAGCAGGGGCAGAAAGTGTTGTACTACTACCTTGACAAAGAGTTGTTCCGGTATCCGTCATCGTGAATGGTGCAGGATTTGGATTGACCGTTACCGTTACCGTAATTGGCGTACCAGTACAGAGTTGTCCTGCATTGGTATAGGATGGAGTAATGGTAAAGGTTACTGTAATTGGCGAAGTAGTTGTATTGATTAAACTACCCGAAATATTACCCGAGCCACCGGAACCAATTGTGCCTGTTACTGTGGATGTATTATCTCTTGTCCATGTAAATACTGTTCCAGCTACTGTACTACTGAGGGCGATACCCCCTTCCTCTTGTACTGGTATCGAAATATCAGACCCCGAGTCTTGAACAAACTGTTGTGGCTGAGAAGGTGACGGATTAAAGCTAATACCTGTAATATTTTGCCCTGAACATATTGATTGGCTTGGCGTACTGGCGGTAACGGTTGGTATAGGATTCACTACAACTGTTGCGGTGATTGGTGTACCAGAACAAGCACCCACAGGCGTAACCGTAAAGGTTACCGTAACGGGGGCATTGGTTGTATTGGTCAATGACCCTGAAATATCTCCCGAACCACTTGATGCGATACCCGTTACTGCTGTTGTATTATCTCTTGTCCATGTATAACTTGTTGCCGTGCCAGTTATGGCCATTGTAGTAATTGCACTACCACTACAAATGGTTTGTGTAGTTGGAGTTACTAAGGCTGTTACGGCTTGGCTTACCATTACTGCCGTAGTTGCCGAAGCACTACAACCACTGGCATTCGTAACCGTTACTGTATAAGTACCCGCTGCCGCCAAAGTTACACTATTTATTGAAGGAGCTTGGATACTTTGAAGCTAAGTGTTTGACCAACGCATTTTGGCGAATCCGAGCTCGGATTCGGTACTGGTGTTGGATTCACCGTTACTGATGCTGTTGCCGTTACGGTTCCTCCTCCACTTATTGTCACGGTTACTGAATATACTCCACTTAAATCAATTGTGGCATTACTGAATGAAGGATTCTGAGTCGTTGAAGTAAACGAGTTAGGGCCGGCCCAAAGATAACTTACTCCTCCTCCAGCACTCAAATTTAACGTATTACCTTCACAAACCGGCGAATTACTACCTGCTGCTACTGTATTGACCACAACGGCAGTGGTTGCTGTTGCGGTGCAACCTGCATTTGTAACCGTTACAGTATATGTGCCTGCGGCGGCAGAGGTTACGTTGGTAATAGATGGAGATGACAACGTTGAACTAAATGAATTAGGTCCTGCCCAAAGGTACGCCCCACTGCCTGTTCCTGTCAAATTCAGTGTTCCTCCCGCGTTGACAGGTGAATTACTACTTGCTCCTGCCGTAGGGAGGGAGTTTACAGTAACTGAAACCGTCGCCGATGCCGTACAGCCAGAACTATTGGTTTGGGTAATGGTGTAAGTTCCTCCAGCAGCTATCGTTACGTTATTGATACTTGGGTTCTGTAAAGTTGATGTAAAGCTATTTGGACCTGCCCATGAATAACTTGTACTTGCTGCCGAACTCAAAGTAAGGGTATTTCCTGCACAAATCGGCGAATTACTACTTGGTGCAGGAGATGGTAATACATTCACCGTTCCACTTACTGCTACGTTTTGTGTAGTAACCCCTGATACACAAGTAATATTACCATTAGCTGCCCCTGTGGTAGTGGTATTTAATCTTACATAAATGGTTGTTGCTCCAACTATTCCACCACTTTGTGCTAAAGTTACACTACTTCCAAACCCGCTTCCTGCCGAAGTTGATACTTGATATCCTGTTGGGGCTGTAATAACTATACCTTCAGTTAAGGTACTTCCCGAAACACTAAAACTCTGATTGGTAGAGGCAACTCCACTACAAGTCGTAAATGCCGTAAGCGGCGTGCCAGTTACGGTTACTACTGGTGGTAAAGCCTGTAAGTAGTTACAGCCCGTTGGTTGCGTAAAAGTCGGTGCTATGTTATTATTGTCGGTTGTCCAGTTAGCTTGGTTGTTTAGTGCCGCTCTCAATGCTGTAATAGAACCTGCTACTGCAGGTAAATTACATTTTCCGAATTTTGCATTTATTTTTTCTGAACTGGCAACCCCTTCTGTACCAATCCAAATACAGTTTACACCTGTTGTTAATCCCGTTGGCAAGGCAGAGCTTGAACCTCCATTGGCTCCTCCAGCACCATCCCATGCAGCGGCAGTGGTTGTAACGGCATCGCCCGGCGATACAAATACGTTCATGTGAATACCACTGATAAAAGTAGGTGATGATGCAGTACCACGATAAGCCAAAATTTGGTCGCCCGATTGTGCTAATGTAAGGGCCGTTCCTGTTACAGTACCAGCAGAACCGCCACCTGATTTGGTTGCAGTGAGTCCAGCAATGGTTATTTCTGTACCTGCCACTAACCCGCCCGTGGGAGCAGTCCAAGTAACAGTATTTTCACCTGTACGAAAAACATTCGTTGGTAACCAACCATTATCCGTAAAATTGATGGTTGTTCCAGCACCCACATTTTTTAATAAGACAAATGAAAAATCGCTATTGGTAGCAGCAGAGGAGTAGGCAGTAAAAGCGATATCGCCTGCATTGAGTGTAGTTGCCCCTGATGGCAAAGGCGTTATAACCCAATGTGCCAAAACCGAGTAACTACCCTGACAACCAGCCGAACAATTTGCCCTTCTACCTTCTATAAATACCTGACCCGAACCCGCTGCAAGACCTGTAGTACTTATATTGCTACCAGGTGTATAAGGTAAATAAGTAGAACCGCCATCAGTAGTATATCTATAATCATCTGAACAACCAGTACCACCGCTACCAGCCGTAAATGTAGCACTAACTGCTGTACCATCTGCCACATTTAAAGTTGCTGGGGTTTTTGCTAAAAGTGAAGGTGAAACCGGCAAAGGAGTAATCGTTAAGGTTGCTGGATTTGAGTTTGTCGAGCCAGAACCATTAGAAGCCACACATCGGTATTGATAAGTGCTAAAACTTTGAGGTGGTTCAGTCAGCGTTAGGGTAACGGTCGTAGCACCTGAGTAAATGGCATCATTGGTAATATTAGCAAACCCAGAACCTGTATTTACTTGCCATTGATATGCTGTTGCACCTGTTGCTGCAATTGTAAAACTGGTATTTGCCCCAAAGCATATATTGGCTGCTGATGGATTAGTATTAATGGTTGGGGCGGGTACAGCAACTATGAATGAACAACCAGTAGGTAGTACAAAACCCGGCCCGATGTCGTAATTACGTGTCCAGTTGTTTCGGTTATTTACGGCTGCTCTTACAGATGCCGCCGTACTGAGGTCTCCGCCGCAGTTAAACTTACCATTAGTATATTCACGAGGTGCTTGCGGAGCGGGAGGAGAAGGGTCAAAGCCTAACCAAATGGCATTTGTACCAGAAGTTAAACCTGGCGGCAAACCACTGGCATTAAAAGTCGAGGTGCTTCCATCCCAGTTGGCATCAGTGGTGGTAACAGGGTCACCATTAGTGGTGCTAAAATAATTGGCATGAATGGCACTGATAAAAGTAGGGCTTGCTGATGTACCTTGGTAAGCAAGCACTTGGTCTCCGTTGGGACCACTTAAACTCAAAACCGTACCTGTGATTGTCCCCACAGAGGCTGTCGTTCCGAGAATATTAACCTCTGTACCCAATGCTAAGCCGCCCGCAGGGGCTGTCCAGGTGATAGTAGTTTCGCCGGTCCTGAAAGCGTTGGTCGGTGCCCCTAACCAGCCGTTATCCGTAAAATTAATCACGGTACCTGCTGCCACAGCTTTTAATAAAACAAACGAAAATCCATCTTCTGATGGTAATTGATTGGTCGTATTGGAGGTATAACCAGTGAAAGCAATATCACCTGCTGCCAGTGTGGTCTGTGCTTTTGAATGATACTGAACAAAAAAGAAAGACAGAACCAAGAGAGAAATCTGTACAAGTTTTTTCATAATAATAAGTTAGTTTTATATCAAAATGATATTGTGTAAATGATATTGTGTAAGTGGTAAATCGAAAATAGTTAATAATTAATCGAAGTTCATAATTAGCTGATTATCAGTATTATGCCAACGATTAGCTATTAGCGAATAACATAAACTAATTTATATCCTGCACTTATTGCCTAATTAGTAATCAAATTTTTATATGCACAGATAAGTGTTTCGCCATGATGAATTTATTTCGTTTTCGCCAAATACACTTTGTGCTACAAAATCTCGCCATAATTCGTCCCAATTTGTCTGGGCTTGTGTCAGTACGGTGAGTTCAAAATTATTTTCAGCTTTTACTAAATATGCTTGTCCGTAGGTCTGATGGGTCTGAGCGTCTAATTTTAACCAACCACGCGGACTTTCATATATTTTCTTACTCATTTCATGAATTGCTCCATCACAATTATTTCCTTGTAAGTTCTTGAAATATTCTTCCAATAAAAGAGCTATTTCCCAACCGAGTAGAGCGAATATATTTACTTCTTTTCCAAATATTTCTTTATAAAATGCCTTGAAGGACTCGTTTGACTCATTTTCAAGGCTCGATAACCAAGAGGTAAATCCTTTTACATTCTTTATCACTATGTCATTGCCTAAACCTTGTTTCAACAACTCATCCAGCATCATGGCAGACACATATAAATTGCACTCATGTTCTGCTTGAATGGTTTGTATGTTTTCATAAAATTGTGTCGCCATATCAGCACAAAAATGGCAAACTAAATTCTGTGTGGCATTTTCGGTTTTTAGATAATTATTGAGTGGTTCTAAGCTAAAATCTTTGGTTTTCAGAGCCGTTATATGATTAAATAAGATATTTCCTCCCTGCCTCCCCAATTTTTTTACCGTACTGTAAATTTGCCTATATCCTGCATCATAATAACTCGCTACGATTGCGGCATTACTATCACCCAAAAGGCTTCCAATCATATATGAATGAAAACAAAGATTGAGCGTATGCGTGATGGTAGTTGGGGCTGGTTGCCAGTTATTTGGAAAATTTGCACCGGGGTTTACTACCACCAACAATTTATTGGTGGCAGTAAACATCGGCTGTAACAATTCTGCAATCCGAACATCACAATAGGCAATCACTGCATCGGCATTGTGTTCTAATAACATTTTCTCTGCCTTTGCAAAAATTTCTGCCTCATCTATTCCAAAACCAATATTTTCAGTTACAAAAGCTATTTCTTTATCAAATCCGCACTTCTTTATACCTGCTTTTAATCCATTCAAGATATCAAATCCAATAGATGGATAAAGCGTAGAGCGTGGATTGAGGATACCGATACAATACATAAAAATCTATTTTCTTAATTCCGACTCGGATAAATTCCTTCTACACAAATAATAAAGTTTAGCCCAAGATAGGGTTGCATCACACTAACGGGCGAATTACTGCCAGCAGCACTTGTTTGCAAGCCAGTTGCTGGTATTTGGGCCATGGAGATATTGTCGCCCGCAGGAGCATAAAAACTGCCCTTTCCGACAAATTTACTCGTTGGGTCGCTGGATGAAGCTCCCGTATTAGATGCCTGTGGTGTAAGACCTCCCGATAGCGTATGCGTATGAGCAGGGAGATTAATGGAAAGAAGGGTAGTAGTTGGAAACCCTGACATTTCTCCTAAAGTTACACTGGGTAATCCGGCACCATTTCCTGTACCCACACCTATACGACCTCTGAAGTCAGGCAGGGCAAAAGTTGTCTGCCCGTTACCCCCATAAGTAGTTCCTACTAAAGAAAAAAGGGCTGTGTTTTGAGCGATTGATAGCAAAGAGCCGCTGCAAAACGCCCAGCCCCTTGGATTGAAATTACCTGCAAATAGGCGTATTTCTGCTATAGTACCTTCCATAATAATATTCTTTTTTTAAGGTTGAAGGTTTTATTTAGTTTCTTGATGGAAAAATGCCAAACATACAAATGACATAGTTCATACCTAAATAAGGCTGCATCACACTGACTGGACTACTATTTCCAGTTATACCTACATTAAGTCCAGTAGCTGGAATTGGAGCCATGTTTACGTTATCGCCAGCAGGAGCATAAAACGAACCCGGACCTAAATATTTTCCCGCAGCATCGTTTGATAATGACCCATCAGTAGCAGCTTGTGGCGTTACGCTACCAGTTATCGCATGTGTGTGTGCAGGCATGTTGGCTATTGTAAGCGTTACGGTTGGAGTACCAGATTTCTCACCTAATTGTACATTTGGTAAGCCCGGACCTGTACCAGTACCCACAGGTACTCTGCCTTGTAAATCTGGTAAGCCAAAGGTTGTCTGACCGTTGCCTCCATAAGTAGTACCCAGAATTGAAAATAAGGCAGTGTTTTGAGAGATAGAAATTGTTTGCCCATTACAAAAAGCCCAATTTCTTGGTGCAAAAGTACCCGCAAACATTCTGATTTCACCGATTGTTCCTTCCATAATTTAAAAAGTTTTGAGTTTAAGAATTGATGTATAAATTGAATTGAATATCTGCGTATTTACCGTTTCTAAACTTAGTTTTGGGCAATTCAGCTCTAAATTGTTTGGGTAGATTTCCTACATGAGAGCTATCAATAAACGCCTTACCATCATTCCCGATATATAAACTCGTTATCAATAACTCTTTGCTACTATCACTGACTTTAAAGAAAATTCTTCTCATTTTTAAACTCCCACCCTCAAAATGTTTTTCTGGGAAATCCGTCTCCAAACTATACTGCCCCTCACTATTAGTTCTCATATTACCCTTGTATTCAAAAAACTCTGGTCTATCTTCGGTATTATCATGCCAAACCTCAATAATGAGGTTTCTTAATGGTGTTTGGGTTTTGTCGTAAACTTGACCGCTAATTTGCAAAGTCTTTTCATTGACTTTTCTCAAATTAAGTTTACTGTAATTCTTAATTTCTTGAGCATCAGCAGTACTGATAATATCTAAGCAGCCCATACTAAAGCCTAAGCAAATCGAATCTTTTAGGAATTTCCTACGATTGTTTAGCATTATTTTAAATGGTTTATAGCGTATTGCTACCCAAAACTCTTGGCTTACCACCTAAATTATGCTTTTGGAGTACCTAAAAGATAGCCAATGGCAAATTTAGATTGTATAGACCAAAATTAAATGGGTAAAAATACCTGTTTATTAATGTTTAATAGCACCCCCTTTCGACCTACTCAGGAGCAGGTATCCACATCTTTTTGTTAATTTTGCAGCAAAAGTATTAAATCTATCTTGTGAGGAAATTACTCAGCGAGCCACATTCTCAGTAAGTTACTGTGGGTCTGAAGTAATAGATTTGTTTCTAATGAGTGGGGGTCTTTTTGGAATAATAATCCGTGGATTTGGTTGAGGTTAAATAGGATTTGTCTTTTGTCAGTATTTCCTACTTGGCTCTGAACCCAAGTGATAGCGGCTCTTCGCTCGCCACGTGTAATAGGATTTACGCAGTGTAGATACATACAAGGATACAGAACCGCATCTCCTTTATTTGGTTTGTAAGATGTGGTTCCTTGCGAGCCATGAATCATCAGTTCTCCGCCTTCATAAGTATCGGGGTCTGATAAAAAAATGGTCATCGCTAAATCAGTTCTAATGGCGGGATTTCCCATTGTGGGGCTATCAACATGCCAGCCATAAGTCATACCCTCCAAATATTTACTAAACATTATCGGGTAAACTTTCTGAGGAAGTGCAGAGATTTGAAAGATGGGACTTGATTCTAAAGCATTATTTATGATAGATTGCAGTTGTGGTAAGGTTGATGTATCGTTTTTATCAATTTGTAGGTTATTTTTAACAGATTTGGCCGCCAATGAGGCCGTTTTTGTGCCATCTACAAACTGGCTTTGGGCAAATAACTCGTCAATCAATCTCAACTCTTCGGGCATCAACAGTTGAGGAATGTGTATTAGGCTCATGGTTTTGTTTATTTTTGTCTTATCCAAGTAATCATTTTTGGATACACAACTGTCTTATTTTGGGTAGGGTCAATCCTGTCATTTGTTAGTCCAAGCCACTGTAGCATGGGTAGCCCGATTATACTACCCTGCTGAAAATTACTTACAATGCTCTCTGAGTCTCCCTTGTATCCATCTTTGTGAAACACCACATAAGGGTCGAGTTCTATTTCTAAACAGGCTGCATAAGACCAAGCCAGTGTCATCATTTCTACGGCTTCTGGGTACAAAATACCATCCAGACTACCACTAACCGTTTGCCTTTCTTCGGGACTCATCAGAGCAATATGCCCCGCTTCGTGCATTACATCCCCAACGTGTTTTAGCTTGTCTTTGTCAATTAGTAATGTTCCTTTGTCAATAAAAAGCCCAGCCAAAAAACATTCTTTTTCAATATTCGTAAACTTATAGAGAACCCCTATTCTATCTAAGAAACTAAGAATCTTGTTTAGTGAAATTTCATCTGATGACTCCATTGAAAATTCTCTATATGCTAAATTAATTAATATTTTGAGAAGGCTTTGCAATATCTATATATTTTTCATTTATGTTGCATTAATTTTATTATTTTTTACTGAATACAAAAAATTTCTTATCAATTCTTTTAACAACTTGTTTTTAAGCCATGAATTTTCACAAATTTGATTTTGGGTTTGATACAAAGGCTTTAATTCATGACCTCAGTGTTTGTCAAGAATTTAACTGGCCGCTTCATTTCAACCAAAACGATTATACTGGTAGCTGGTCGAGTTTTTCGCTACGCTCTATTTCGGGCAATGAATTCGACATATTGGCCACTGCCAACGCAAATTACCAAGATACCCCAACCCTTAAGAAGTGTTATTACTTCAAAGAGGTCATTGATTTTTTTGAATGCCCCAAAGAGGCTGTCAGACTTTTAGCACTTTCGCCCCAAAGCTATATTAAAGAGCATAGAGATGATGCTGCTGGGTATAAGGATGGTTTTTTCAGAATCCATGTTCCGATTCAAACTAACGAAAAGGTCGTGTTTAAACTCAATGGCAAAGTCTTACCTATGCAAGTTGGGGAGTGTTGGTATGCCGACTTTAACCTACCACACTATGTGGCTAATGATGGCGAGAATGACAGGATTCACCTCGTGCTTGATTGTATCCGAAACGAATGGTCGGATAAGCTCTTTGCCTCGATTGGTTATGATTTCGAGAATGAACATAAACCAAACTACGATACAGAAACCAAAAAGATGATGATTGAGCAGTTGTCGCTTATCGACTCGGAGGCATCTCGAAATTTAATCGAACAATTAAAGGCAGAATTGGCAGCACAATGAAAAAAAACTGGATTCCTTATCAAATAGACTTAAATTCTTTGCCTCTAAGAGTAAAGTGGATTTTTATTGGAAATAAGACATTTACCGAGCCGTTTTTCCACGAAACCACTTCAAAATGTCGGGTATTTGAAGAAAACCAAAACCCGATTTATTCGAGTCTTGAAGAGCTAATTAGTCAATCTACGACCTTTGAATATTTAGAGCCTACTTGTTTCATTTTTCATGTATCGAGGTGCGGCTCAACTTTATTAACGCAACTCCTTTCGATAGACCCTCAAAATATTGTGGTATCTGAGCCACCGATTCTCGATGATGCCCTTAGAGGTTTAGACTTTTCGGCGAGCCGTGTAGATGAAGAAACTCAGAATTTGGCCATAAAAGCCGTCGTCAATCATTTGGGACAACGACGTTTTGAGCAGCAAAACAATTATATCATCAAATTGGATAGCTGGCATATTTTTTATTACGACAAATTAAGAAAATTATACCCCGATACACCCTTCATTTTTTCATTCAGACGACCAGACGAAGTTATCCGTTCGCAGGTACGAGAGTGTGGAATGCACGCCGCACCGGGCGTGATTCAACCACAACTTTTTGAATTCAACTTAGAAGAAATCCTATTGTTAGAACGCCCCGTTTATGTAGCAAAAGTTTTAGAAAAATACTTTGAACATTATTTAGAAATAATTGATAAAGACAAAAACACACTTTTTATTAATTATGCAGAGGGAACTTTGACAATTCTGGACAAAATCGAGGAATTTTTAAAGCTAAAAATTGAACCTTCTATCAAGCAAAAAATGGTTGATAGAACCCAGTTTCACAGCAAAAGACCCAATACAGTTTTTGAAGAAAAACCTTTGAATGACGTATCACCCGATTATCAAAAAAAGGTTTTAGAGATGTACGAAATATTATCAAAAAAATGAAAAACTTATCTACTTTAAATACCTTAAGAGAACATATTTTAATCAATAAGACTATCAGTGAAAAAGATTGGAATATGTTTCAGCAGATTATTTTTGAATATGGTATTGGTTTGGAAGAAACACTACAGTTTTTGTATGTTAATCGCCCAAATATTCAAGATTTTCAGGATTGGATTAAAAAAAATGAAGTAACTTATCAGAATGAAAATATTGCACATCTTCCAGACGTATTAAGCCCAGAGGATTTAGAATTCTGGGATAAAAATGGGTATATTGTAATCAAAAACGCTATTTCGAAGGAAGATTGTGAGCAAACACAAAACGCCATTTTGCACTATTTGGAGGCTTCGTTAGATAATCCAGATTCTTGGTATAAAAACCATGAAGCCAAAGAGGGCTTGATGGTTTTGTTTACTAAACATCCAACTTTGGAAAAAAACAGGGCTTCATTGACCATTCAGAAAGCCTATCAACAGCTATACAAAACCGACAAGATATACAGAGTAATTGATAAAGTAAGTTTTAATCCTCCTGAAAGTGAATCGTATAAATTCAGAGGGAGTTTATTACATTGGGATATGAATTTAAAGCTCCCGATTCACTTTAAATTGCAAGGATTACTGTATCTGACAGACGTAAAGCACAATAGTGGGGCTTTTCATTGCGTGGCAGGATTTCATACTCAAATAGAAAATTGGCTGAAAAGTTTGCCAAAAAATACAAATCCGAGAGAACTTGCCATACAAGAATTAAAGCCTGTTCCGGTGCTTGGCAATGCCGGAGATTTTATCATTTGGCATCAAGCCTTACCACATTGTGCTACGCCTAATACCAGTGATTTACCGAGAATGGTTCAATATTTAACCTATTTTCCCATTGAAAATCACGAGGAAACGAGCGAATGGATTTGAAAATCAAATTACAATATTCTCAAAAACATCCCCATTTTTTATACCAAAAGTTGTCAGTGATTCGCCGCATAGGTAGCCAAAACTCGAATACATGATTTTGATATTCAAAGCCGTTTGGTTAATGCAGGCAACTTCCATTCCGTTTTGGTGTAGATTAAAAACTTGGGCAGGTTTTCCGATTTCTGATGGATTGGCTTCTGCCTCAATAATTTTGACATCCACACCGTTAATACGAGCTATCGCCCCTCGATTCCAAGGATTACAGGCTTTGATGAGTGCCACAATTTGGTGAGCATTCATCGTCTTCCAATCAATAATTAAATCTTTTATGGTGGGTTTGGGTAGCAGTTTTTGTACTTGTTTTGATTGGTTTTTGAGATTTAATGTACCTTTCAAAATATTATCTAAAAGCATAAAAACAGCATTGATGGTCACATAACTATAATTTGCCTCTACGATTCCGTATGTATGAATTGATTTGATTTCAAACGGTATTTCAAAGGCTATCGGTCCCGAATCAAAGTTTTCATCCATTTTATGAATCGTCAAAACTCCTTCTTTTTCTTGGTTTTTAATCTGCCAAAAAACCGGAAAACTGCCACTATATTTAGGTAATTTACCAAAGTGTATATTATAAATTCCTAATCTTGGAGCTGCTAAAACTTTTTTAGGGATTTTATACGGAAACCCCAAGACCAATACGATGTCTGCTCGTATGGCTTGAACCCAATTCGACAATTGACTTGTAAGTTGCTCTTTTTCAAAAACCTGTGGCGTGATTCTTCGTTGTGAACAAACTACAGACAAATCACTAAAGAAATCTGACTTTTGTTTTTTTACACCTACACCAGCCAAAAGTCCTTGCGAACTGAGCCAGTCAAGTAACGGAAACGCCGATACAGTATTACAGATTAAAGCAACTCTCATTTATTGGTTCGTATTTGTTAATATAAACTCTAAAAATTTATCTACTGATTCTTCTACGTGTTCTTTTGTTGTTTCGATGGCTAAGTCTGGTGAGTTTGGCACATCAAAAGAATCGCTCACTCCTGTAAGATTATAAACCTTATTGGGATTGTTGTTTTCGAGTAATGCTCTTTTGTAGAGCCCTTTTGTGTCTCGTTCTATCAGTTTTTCTAATTGGCAAGATACATAAATTAGTTTTGCATTATATTTTTCTTTTAGCTCTGTTCTTGCTTCATTGTATGGATTAATCGCTGCAATGATAACAACCACACCATTCCTCGATAACAGATTTGCCACAAACCCTAATCGGCTGATATTTTCGATTCGGTCTTCTTTCGAGAATCCTAAGCCTTTACAAATGGTTTTCCGAGTTTCGTCTCCATCCAAGACCTCCACTTTATACCCAATTTGCACAAGTTTCTCAGCAACTTTAGATGCTATTGTACTCTTTCCTGCCCCCGAAAGGCCCGTCATCTGAAAGATAGCCATTTTTAAGTATTTGTTTTGAATCTCAAATATAATATAAAAGAAAAATCGGCCGACTCGAAATCACGAATCGACCGATTTTTTATATCATCCTCTAAAAAATATTAATAAATCTTAGCACGGTTATCTTTGATATTGGCGTTCTCACGAATCGCTTCATTTACCAACATTCCTGCGTTATATCCGCCAGTACGTTGCACAATTTGTGTTTTGTACATTGAATAATCAGCAATTTCAGGGGCAACGGTAGTTTTTGTATTCTCCATGATGAATACACCACTATCGCCAGCAAATGGCTTAGAGCGTTTTCCTTGTGCCAATCCAAGACCTTTGCCGAGTGCGATAGCATCTGGGCCAGCACTTGTAAATGTACCAGTTGCTAAGTTTACGTTAGCTGCGTTTTCTACAACTGCACCAGCACCATACTTCTGAGCGATAGCTTCGAGCGTACCCGCTCCCGAGCCAATTTTCTTGATGATTTGCTCAGCCTTGATTTCGTTACGAACTTTAGCTGTCAAAATATCTTTGAAATCTTCAACTTTTGGATTGTCTTTGTCGCTTGCACCAGTCAATACAGCAACGATAAAGTTATTGTCAACTTCAAAAACAGTATTTGAAACATCGCCAACTTCGGTATCGTCGTTAAACGCCCAACGGATAACCTCACGAGCATTCTGAATAGTATTGAATGATGACGCCTCCGGATTTACTCTTTCGGCTTTCAAAACAACTAATTTGCCGTCTTTTTTAACAGCATCTTCAAAATCTTTAACTGACTTTACGCTATTGCGGAGGTTATCAGCTTTTTGAAGTGCCGCTGTACGAGTAGCATCACTTGGCTCAAGTGTACGAGTAAGTGTTGCGATTTTATAACGAGTATTAGATTTTGGCTCGGTAACTTTTACGATGTGATAACCGTAATCTGTCTTAACAAGGTTTGGTAATAAACCAGCACCGCTGAATCCGAAGATTGCATCTTGGAATGGCTTAACCATTTGTCCGTTGTTTTGGAAATATCCTAAATCTCCACCTTGCTGACGAGTTCCGTCTTCACCGTTTTGTGAAGCCAATGTAGCAAAATCAGCACCAGCTTTCAACTGTGTCAAGAGACCTTGTGCTTTTGCAAGTGCTTGAGCTCTTGCCGAGTCTGACATCGTAGAGTCGGCTCTGATTAAGATATGGCTTGCACGAGTAGTATAAAGTGAGTCTGTTTGCGTACCTTCAAACTTATGTAAAGAGTAGGCATTGCCATCTTTGAAAATCTGCTTACCATCTTTAGCGACCAAAGTACCGGGTACTGCCGTACCGATTACCGACTTCAAATCATCTGATAGCTCGCTGTAAGACTTCAAGTACGTAACTTTTGTATCCGAGTTACGCGAGGCATAATCTTGTGCATTTGGAGCTGTTGCCAATCCGCTTGCATAAGTTTTGAGGTCATTGTAAAGAGCCGAACTGTCTTCTTTGGTTGGTTGTACTTGATATACAATATAAGAGAATGAGCGGCTATCATAACCTTTGAACTCGTTTTTGTGCTTGCTCAGATAATCTGATAATTGACTATCGGTTACTTTGATAGTTGTATCGTTGATACTGTAGAAAGGCACGTACAAATATTTCAAATCGGCACGAGTAGCTTGTGTTTGATATTCTTTTTTGGCTTCGGCAGTTGTAACAAACGAAGATGCCGACATCAAAGCTGCGTATTTTTCACGTAAACGTTGCTGAATCAAGCCTAATTTTAGTTGGTCCCAAGCCTGTTTTTGTTGTACCGGCAATTGGTTATTGGCTGCTGCGTTTGTGAATTCAATCAAACGGTTGCGGTCAAATTGCCCAGTCTGTGGGTCAGAGAACTGCTGACGTACAAATGGGTGGATGTACTTAGTACCCTGAATCATCTCACGCAATTCGTCTGGAGTAACTTTCAAGCCCAACGCATCGTACTCTTTTTGATAAGCATACTTGAAAAGAAACTCTTGCCAAACTTGCTCACGAATCTGCTGAAGCATACCATCGTTTACACTTTGACCTTGTGCTTGGTAATTTTGTACTTGATTTTGAACCTGTGCTTCAAACTCTTTGACATCAATGGATGAACCAGCGATAGTGCCGACGGTGTTATCCTGACCTCCGAAAAGGCTTGATGAACCCCCTGCTAAAAAATCGCCACCAAGAATGAAAAGCAAAAGAGCAATAGCTACTACGGCTACTGCGATTCCCGAACGCTCACGAATTTTGTTAATTAAAGCCATTAAATTATTTGTGATTTACGAATTTTCAATTTACGATTACCATCTAAAAATCATGCAAAACTAATCGAATGATTGATAAATGCACATAAATAGCTACTCAAACTAAAATTTGAACCGCAAAAATAAGAAGATTCCTACGTATTATCAAAATTGTTAAAGTTTTTATCAAGATTTATGCCAAAGGAATCTGATTAGAGAGCATTGATTATTAAGCGGATATACATTTTACGATTCAAAATTTAGACAAATATGGCTCAAGGGATATATTCCCAAAACTTTGTCTTGTATTCACCATTAAATCCTGTGCCAAAGTAGGCGTGTGAATCCATCGAAAAGGTTACGCCGTGTAGCGTTAATTTATCGAAAGGTTTATTGAGGTTTATCCATTTATCGTGAATAAAATCATAAACGGCCAGTTTCTGGGCATCTTCGTAGAGCAAATACCCTCGATTGTTTATCTGGAAACCATACACATCTCTAACCCTAAAATTAGCTTTAGGTGTAAACTTATCGGTTGCGGGGTCGTATTCGTACCAATCACCGAGCCAGCCCTTGTCGGTTTCGCCATCGTGGCCACCACCCAAATAAGCCTTTCCATTGTAGGTATAGACCACCGCAAAGGCACGGTCGGGCCCCGGAACATTCGATTTCTGAGTCCATTTATTGGTTTTGGGGTCATACTCCCAGAGGTCTTTGTACCAGCTGTTTTTTCCTTTACCAGTCCCGACGTATCCTTTACCATTTAAAGCAAAACCGACAGCGTGTTCTCTTTTTCCGGATGGTAAATCCGCAATTTGGCTCCATTCATCCTTTTTGGGGTCGTATTTCCAAAAATCACTCGACCCTTCGACCCCATTATGCCCAGTTCCTAAATAAGCCATTCCATCAATCACAAAAGAAACTGCAGCATTACGAGAAGCAGCGACATAATCGGCTTTTTGGGTCCATTTTTGAGTTTCGCTGTCAAATTCCCATAAATCTTTAAGACGATTACGTTCTTGGTCAATCCCCATGCAGATATATCCCTTATTACCAATCGAAAAACTGGTGGCATACCAACGTCCACTTCTTGGCAATTCCGACGGAACCAATCTCCAAGTATCAGTTAGATATTCAAAACTGGTTTCGGTTGTTTGGCAACTATCCACCGAAACCACCACTTTTGCTATTTTAGTCTTTCTTTTAGGAATTTTCACCGTCAGGCTGTTGGTTTTCGAAGAAATCACCTCAGCCCGTTGCCCATCGAAAGTTACAACATTGTTTTTTCGGATTTCGCTAAATCCAGTCCCGAGAATTGTCAGAGAATCGTTTTCCACACCAAACCCTCTACTCAGATTTTCGATTTTCAACAATTGTGGATTGACCAAATTCACGGTCTTGAAAGCTGTATAATCGAGTAATACTTTTTCAGAATTTTTTATCGTGATTGATAAACTTTGCTTGCTGATTTTGCCCTCGCCAGCGATGTTGATAGAGTTGATAGTCTGTGGATTAATCTCGAAAGTTGAATCGCTTTTGGCGGTTGCTTTCAACACTATTTCGGGTGTTTGTGGACAAGATGATTGTATTTTTATGGATAAATCGTTTTGTTCGGCTTTATCAATATTCACAAGTACAAACGAGGCTTGTGGAAAAATCAAGTTATTTACACTGTCGCTCAAGGCCTTGAATTGACCCACAAAATTTTCGGTTTTGAAGTTTTTGCTGAGGTCTTGCGGTAGTAGCTGCGTATCTGGATTTAGAATATCGAGGTCGTTTTCGCAGGATAAAAATGGAATCAGTAATAGTAATGGATAAATCTTTCTCATTTTGGCAGTTTTAATTACGCAGAGAAAGACGACACGGCGGCTGAATGGTTGGAAACAAAATAAATCCTGACTATAATTTGTGTGATTTGGATAATTTTTCCTTAAAATTGTGCATTATATCATCACAAAACTTATCACATTATGAACGAACAAAATTTCTCGCAGTTTTACACACCCGAGCAAATCAAGGCCGAACAAGCCAGTTTTATGACCAAAGTTTATGGTTGGATGACGGCGGCACTTATCGTTACAGGTTTTATCTCGATGTTTGTGGCGTCGAGTCCGGAGCTACTCGTGACAATCGTCGGTAACAAATTATTTTTCTACGGATTACTCATCGCCGAAATTGGTATCGTTTGGTGGTTGTCGTCGAGGGTTCAGTCGATGTCGGCCAATACCGCAACACTCTGGTTCTTTTTATACGCAATTCTTAACGGAATGACCCTCTCGGTGATTTTTGTAGTTTATACGACATCCTCTATCGCCAGTACTTTTTTCATCACGGCGGGTACTTTTGGGGCGATGTCGGTTTACGGATATTTTACCAAAAAAGATTTGACCTCATGGGGAAACATCCTCTTTATGGGAGTTATCGGCTTAATCATTGCGGGGATTGTCAATATCTTTTGGCAAAATGATATGTTCGGAATGATTGTAAGCGGAATCGGGGTTTTGATTTTTACTGGTTTAACGGCCTATGATACACAAAAAATCAAAGAGATGAATATCATCGGCAATGCTGGTACCGACGAAGACCGCAAAGAAGCCGTGATGGGAGCTTTGACACTTTACCTCGATTTTATCAATTTATTCTTGTACCTACTCCGTTTATTGGGTGGTCGTAGAGATTAATCGTGTAAATACATTTTTTCATAAAAAAGGCTCGCTTTTATGAAAAGCGAGCCTTTTGTTTTATTTTTTCCAAGAATCTTTCAGTCCGACTGTTCGATTGAAAACCAATTTGTCTGGTGTCGAATCAACATCCTTGATGAAATATCCCTTACGAATAAATTGAAGGTGTTTTTGTTCTGATTCCTTTCTGAGACTTGGCTCAACGTAGGCCGTAATAACTTGCAACGAATCTGGATTGATGTAATCTTTGAAATCGCCTTCTTCAGAACTTGGGTCTTCGACTCTAAACAGACGGTCATAAAGACGAACCTCCGCCTCAATGGCATCGGCAACCGAAACCCAGTGGATTGTTCCTTTTACACTAATACCTGAGGTATCATTGCCCGACTTTGAGTTTTCGATATACGAGCAGCGAATCTCGGTAATTTCACCGTTTGCATCTTTTACCACCTCATCGCATTGGATGATATACGCACCTTTCAATCGCACCATTTGCCCCGGAGCCAAACGGAAGTATTTTTTGGGTGGATTCTCCATGAAATCATCCTTCTCGATAAAAATCTCACGGCTAAATGGCACCACCCTCGTTCCGCTTTCGGGGTCTTCTGGATTATTCTCTATATTGAGTTCTTCAGTTTGCCCTGCTGGATAATTTGTAATAACGACTTTTACGGGGTCGAGAACAGCCATTACACGTGTTGCGATTTTATTGAGATGCTCTCGCACACAGAATTCTAAAAGGCTTAAATCGACCGTGTTTTCTCGTTTGGCAATACCGATTCTATCACAAAAATCACGGATTGCATCGGGCGTGTAGCCACGTCTTCTCATACCCGAAATCGTCGGCATACGGGGGTCGTCCCAACCCGAAACGTAGTTTTCACGCACCAATTGTAATAATTTACGCTTGCTTGTTACGGTGTAGTTTAGGTTTCTTCGGGCAAATTCGTATTGTTTCGATGGGAAAATCTCAAGTTTTTCGATACACCAATCGTATAATTCACGATGTGGTACAAACTCCATCGTACACAACGAATGTGTGATTTTTTCGATTGAGTCAGATTGTCCGTGAGCGAAATCGTACATCGGATAAATACACCATTTATCGCCCGTGCGGTGGTGATGAGCAAATTTGATA
>JALOLV010000316.1 GCA_025455785.1 Spirosomataceae bacterium
ACTTACCGAAACCATATCTAAGTGGTTGGTAGGCTCATCGAGAAGCAAGAAATTGGCCTCCGAAACCAAAACTTTTGCCAAAGCAACCCTCGATTTTTCACCACCCGAAAGCACTTTTATTTTCTTGAAAACATCATCGCCGTTGAACAAAAAACAGCCCAAAATCGTGCGTAATTCGGTTTCGGTTTTGGTCGAATCGGCGTATTTTAATTCTTCTAAAATTGATTCGTCTAAGTGCAAATCTTCGAGCTGGTGCTGAGCATAAAACGAGAAATTTACATTATGACCCGTCTTTCTGTTTCCTTCTATCGGTTCGGTATCGGCAATAATACGGAGTAAGGTCGATTTCCCTTTTCCGTTGGCACCAATCAGAGCAATTTTATCTCCACGCTCAATCGTCGCAGTGGTATTTTTCAAGATAACTTTATCGCCGTAAGCCTTACTGATATTTTCAAAATTGATGACATGACGACCCGATTGTTGACTAAATTTAAACTTAAAATGGACTTTGGCATTTTCATCAATAACCTCTTCGATGCGTTCCATACGATTGAGGGCCTTGACCCTCGATTGCACCTGACGAGATTTGGTAGCTTTTGCCTTAAATCGCTCAATAAAACGCTCAGTTTGGCGAATCTGAGCTTGTTGGTTTTCGTATGAATTCTGCTGGATTTCGTTACGGAGAGCTTTTTCTTCGAGATAAAACGAGTAATTGCCCGAATAAACATTCAATTTGGCATTGGCAACCTCAACGATTGTTTCGCATACATTATCCAAAAATTCACGGTCGTGCGAAACCACAACTACCGCACCTTCGTAATTTTCTATGTATCGCTCGACCCACTCGATAGAAGGTAAGTCAAGGTGGTTGGTAGGCTCATCGAGTAGGAGTAGGGCAGGTTTTGCCAAGAGTAATTTTGCCAATTGCACCCGCATACGCCATCCACCCGAAAACTCTTGGAGTGGTTTGTGCAATTCTTCGGTTTTAAAACCCAAACCTTCCAGAATCTCCTCGGCTTTCGATTGTATCACGTATCCACCCAAGTGGTCGAATTCTTCTTGAAGTTTTCCTAATTTTTCAATCAAATCATCGTGGTAATTCACCTCCATTTCGTGCAGTACTTTCTCAATTTCTTTTTCGAGAAAAACCTCACGCTCAAATGCCTGCATGGCCACCGAAAGTATCGAATCTTGGGTTTCGTATGAGAGCAAATCTTGGTTTAAGAAGCCAATGGTACAATCGCCCGACTTCGAGATTGAGCCTGCATCGGGCTGATATTCGCCAACAATAATCCGTAAAAGTGTAGATTTTCCTTTACCGTTTAGGCCAATAAGTCCGATTTTATCTTTAGGTTTGATTTGTAAATTGGCATTCTCAAAAATTGCTCTCCCGCCGAAATAGAATGATAAATTGGTAATTGTAAGCATGGCCGCTGATTCCGCAGATTATTTTGACTGATTATTAAAATAGTTTTATTTTGTTACAAAGTTATTGAAAATCCCCCTAAACCCTTTTGAAAATAGGTAATTTTAAATTAAAAAAGATAAATTGAGCTTAAAGTCATACTACAATAAAGAAGCAATAGAAGCTGGACTCGACGAAGCTGGGCGAGGATGTTTGGCTGGGCCAGTAGTGGCTGCGGCTGTGATTTTGCCAAAAGATTACGAGCATCAGTGGCTCAATGATTCTAAACAGTTGACCAAAGAACAACGAAACGAACTTAGAATCGAAATCGAAAAAGATGCTCTGGTTTTTGCGGTAGCAGAGGCCTCAAATCAAGAAATCGACCAGATAAACATACTAAAAGCCAGTTTCTTGGCAATGCACCGAGCCGTTGATAAAATTGCCGAAAAGCTACGCCCCGAACATTTATTGATTGACGGAAACCGATTTGTGCCGTATCCGTTGATTCCGCATACTTGTATTATCAAAGGCGACACAAAGTTTCTTTCGATTGCGGCGGCTTCGATTCTCGCCAAGACATACAGAGATGATTTGATGGAAAAATTGGCCGAAGAGTTTCCGCAATATAAATGGCACGAAAATGCGGGTTATCCGACTCCTTTTCATCGCAAAGCGATTTTAGAACATGGTTTTACGCCGCATCACCGAATGACTTTTAAGGTAAATGTCTAATCTAAATGGGACACAATTTTTGAACTATGTCCCATTTAATCCGTAATAATTAATTTGCCAAAATCGTTAAAACGATTTGAATTGTTTTAACATCATTAATAAACCACAACTCAAGTTGTGGGCTAATATTCTTATTCATTCACAATCACAAACTCAACTCTTCGGTTTTGTTTGCGACCTTCTTCGGTATCGTTGGCAGAAATTGGATTTGCTTCGCCCATTCCTTTAAATTGGATTCGTTTTCCCGCAATTCCTTTTGAAATCAAATATTCACGGACATTATAGGCACGGTCGAGCGAGAGTTTACGATTTTGGTCGGGGTCGCCGACGTTATCGGTATATCCTTCAACTCTTATCGTCATACTTGGTTTTTCTTTCATCATGGCCACCAATCCATCCAATTGTGGGTAAGATTCGGGCAAAATATTTGATTCTCCTAAATCAAAAAATACTTTATCGAGTCTAAATTTATTTTCTTCAATCTTTACTGGCGAAGCCTCTGGTTCTTTGGTTTCTTCTTTTGGTTGCTCGACTGGCTTTGGTGCTTCGGGTTTTTTATTGATAGGATTCAAAGTAAAATTCTTCGGAAACTGCTGACTTCGACCCACTTTTGATAAATCGAGCGATTCTTCGAGGGTTTCGTAGCCATCCGCCGAGATTTGATAGGTGTAAGCATCGGGTTGTAATTCAAAAAGGTATGAACCCGAAGTAGGCGTATTGAGTGAGTCAATCCTTTTATTTGATTTATCCGTAATACATACAATCTTAGCTGCGATTGGTTTATTGGTTTGCGAATCAAAGACTTTTCCCCGAACTGTCAGCAAAATATTTTCTTCTTTTTCGACTGGTTTAGCCGCCAAAGTTGCATTTTCTGCTGGGTTATTGATATGAATTCCATAGTAATTCCAATAATGGCGAGTATCGCCTGTGTTGTTATTACCTTCTATCAAATCAATTTTTTCTATACCCTTAGTAACTCGTTCAAAGTAAATAGTGTAGGAGTAGGTTTTGCCACGTTTTGAATTGAGTTCATCGGGGAGTTCGGGTAAACCTTCAGATTTGATATACCGAAATCTTTTACCATTACTGGCCACTAAATAGCTTTTTGGATTGATACTGATGGTTGGTGAAGAATTCGATAATCGTTTATAATAATATCCGTAAGCATATTCACGCTCGCCCGGACTTAAATCTGGATGATTTTCTTTGATGACTTTATCTATTTCATCATCTATCGTAGGCTGGTAATACGAAGCATTGACGATGGTGTATTCATCGGTAAGTGTAACTTTTGTAATTTTGGCATTTTTTTCAGAGCGTTTATCTGTTTTAGGATTTTGCGTAACTTGCCCAAAAACATTTGAAACCAAGAAAAACAAACCAAAAACGACTAATTTTCTCATCTTTATTCAGGTGTAAGTTGTTGATAACTAATATTTTACAAACTTTAAACGTAGTTAGTAGTTATTTAGTTTTTTTGACGTGTTAATAATTGTTAAAAGTAAATTTTTGTTGAACGACTTTGTAAGTCGTTCAAAGTTAAGGTATGAAAAATTTAAAAGACATGGTTTTGCTCGGCGACCCTCGCCTGTATCAAGTTTGTGAGCCAGTAGTGCCCGAAGAACTACCTTTGGTGGCCGATTGGGTAGCTGATTTGCACAATGTAATGGAAGAAATCAGAGCTAAATATAAGTTTGGGCGCGGTATCGCTGCTCCTCAGTTGGGAATTATGAAGCGATTGATTTATCTCAATCTCGATAAACCTTACGTAATGATTAACCCCGAGTTAGTTGATTTAAGCGAAGAACGGTTTGAACTTTGGGATGATTGCATGAGTTTTCCGAATTTATTGGTGCGGGTGAGTCGTCATAAATCATTGAAGATTCGATATGTGGACCAAAACTGGCAAGTCCAAGAATGGGCGGTTAGCGATGCAATTTCGGAGTTGATTCAACAC
>JALOLV010000317.1 GCA_025455785.1 Spirosomataceae bacterium
CCACATTGTCAGATTTATGCAACTGACTTTGTGTTTACACAAATTCAATTTCAACTCAACGAAGCCGACCGCCAGCGACGGTTATTTGGTCATAATTTATTTGAAGAAATCATTAAAGCCGAACAAAAAGACCAAATCCGGATAGTCTCTGAAAACGAAAATGCAATTGCGTTTATCCCTTTTTTTGCAAGGTATGCTTATGAAGTAATGGTCTTCCCAAAACGGAAACACCAGTCATTAATCACTATGGATGAGACTGAATTATTGGATTTTTCTAAGTGTATCCAAGAAGTAATCCGTAAGTATGACCTAAACTTTCAGATGAGTTTTCCGTACATGATGACGCTCTTTCAAGCCCCAGTCGATGGGAATCCGTATCCAGAATACCATTTTCATGTTTTGTTTTTACCACCACTAAGACAACCGGGACTTCTAAAGTACCTTGGTGGACCTGAATCGGCAGGAGGAAACTTTATGGCCGACACCATGCCCGAAGCAAAAGCCGAAGAACTGAATAGAATAGATTTAAGTAAATTTATTGAAAAATAACCTAAATTCTCGAAATCAACATTAAATGCAAGATTTCTTTACTCCTAACCAAAATATTATCACAGCATCTGCAACTGGTCGAATGGACGTTATGGGTGGTATCGCAGACTATTCGGGTTCACTCGTTCTGCAAATGCCTCTCAAAGAGAAAACTACTGTTAATTTGGCAAGCAGGCAAGATAATATCTTGAATATCAAGAGTAAAAATATGTACGCTCATAACCAATTTTCGGTCGATATAAACGAAATTCCGAGCGATTTCAAAGAAGCCGAATCTTTTTTTAAGTCAATAAAAAATGGAAATTGGGCGGCATACGTTGCTGGGTGCTTGGTTATATTAAAACACTTTAAGGGAATCGAATTTAATGGTTTCGATATCTACATAGAATCGCAAGTACCAAACGGAAAAGGGGTTTCGTCTTCGGCTGCTCTTGAGGTGGCAAGCATGAAAGCATTTGGGCAATATTACAATTTAGCTTTTGAAGGCACCGAATTACCTCGTTTGGCTCAAAAGGTAGAAAACTTAATTGTTGGGGCTCCATGTGGATTGATGGACCAGTTGGCATCGTATTTTGGAACTCAAAATCACTTGCTTCCAATCATTTGCCAACCCGATAAATTAGAAAATCCATTCAAAATACCAAAAGATTTGCACTTTGTTGGCATTGATAGTGGTATTCGCCATGCCGTTAGCGGTGCTTCATACAGCGATGTCAGGACTGCTGCATTTATGGGTTATTCAATAATTGCCAAGTCGTTAGGTGTTTCAATCAATGAAATCAAAAATGCCAAAGAAAATTCAAATCCAAGTAGTTTACCATACAATGGGTATTTAGCAAATATTAGTTCAAAAGAATTTGAAACTAAATATTTGTCGTTACTCTCAAAAATGACTGGAAAGGAATTTATCGAAACTTACGGGGATATTATCGACCCAATTTCAAAAATAAATCCTAATTCAAAATACGATATTGTAAGTTGTACCTCACACCCAATTTACGAAAACGAAAGAGTATTGACGTTTAAAAATCTTTTGGAGGACATAAATCTGAACGAACCCAAAGAATATTTAGACTTCATGGGACAGTTGATGTATCATTCACATAAGAGTTATACAAAATGTGGACTTGGCAATAATTATACCGATAAAATTGTTGCTTTGGCTCAAGAATTTGGACATGAAAAAGGAATCTACGGAGCCAAAATCACTGGTGGTGGTAGTGGTGGCACCGTCTGTATTTTAGCACACGGAGAAAAAGGATTAAAATCAGTCAGAGAAATCTACAATATTTATAAAAATACTAATTTCCCGACTCAAAATCTGGTTCTCTTTGCTTGATTTCTACAACACTCTCCTCTTTTCGTAATCTTTTTATCAACCTATCAGATAAATTAAATGGTGGCCTTACTTTGGTAGCTACCAATTTATTTTGTGGTTTGTAGTTCGATTCGCCTTTGGGTATCGATAGGTTTAGACCTTTATCTAATTGGTATTTTTTGGCAAAAGCTGCTTTGTTAGGATGTTTATAATTGTGAACCGATAGACCCGGGTCAACTAATTGAGCGTTTCGGATGTTTACGTTCTCAACTTGGGCAAAAGCAGGTGCAGCCACCACAAGGGCGACAATCGTTTTTAGATTAAACATAGCCTATTTAGTTTAAGGATTTCGCAGTTTTTCATGAAAAATCTTAAACAAAAATAGATTTACCACCCAATTTAAATTAACTATATTGATAGAATCAATTAGGCCCTTGATTAAGGAAAAATACTTATTTTCAAAAAATTGAACATCCTAAACTTGAAAATCAAAAATTTTTCATTTTTGCAGTTTTTGAAGCTCAATTTTCCACTCAAAACCACTCAAAACTGAATATTTTTTCGAAAAATCGCCCATATTTACAGCAAAAGATAAATTCATTAAACTATTAAAATAACAAAGGTCTTCACCTACTTTTACCTCTCCAAATGTATTTTGATACGGTACAATTACCTCACTTACGAGTTCATTATTTTTATAAAATTTTGCTATCAGTTTATCCCCAACTTTTACATCCAATTTTTTAAATGTTTTTTTGTCAATATTTGTCCATACGTTGCCATATTGAACGTCCAAAATCGGAATTCCACCCAAAATTTTTCCATCTTCAAACATAGCTTTTTGGTATTTTATCAAATTCAAAGAAGAAATTGGCAATTCGATTCCAACCTCATCAAAATTTATTACACCACTTGCCAATTTCGCACCTGTAAACACAAAGACGTCTCTCCCAAAAAAAGTGTAAGAGCTATCAGATTTAGGTAAACGGTGTTTTTTGAGGTCTATTTCTCTTAATTGTTCTATTCCTTCGGCCTCGGCAATTAAAGTAAAAAGACCATTGTTGGGTCCAACAAAAAAGTGATTTGCTTTAGTTTTCAAAACAATTGATTTACGTGCAGTACCTACGCCGGGGTCAATAACACATACAAAAACACTCCCTTCTTGCCAAAACGGTGATGTTTGAAAGAGTCGGTAAGCTCCTTCCCAAATATCGTACGGAGTAATCTGATGGCTCAAATCATAAATTTGTAAATTATGGCTAACACCATTGGCCACTCCTCTCATTGCCGCAACTGCCCCATCTTTTTCGCCAAAATCGGTCATCAAAACAAGGGGTTTTTGTTTTGATTTATCGCATGAGGTTAATACAAAAAAAATAAATAGACTTAATATTGGGTATCGAAAAAGCATGAGAATAAACGTTTAATGAATTTATAAAATTAGCTGGGAGTAGCGAGAGTTTGACCATTGACAAAAATTTTAATTTTTAAATCATCAACAATAAATAGCCTATCGTCTCCGGCGTGAACTATATCAACTATCTTTGTAAAACCGTTGGCAATCTCGGTTAGCTGAATGTCAGGAGATTGAGCAAAGACATCTGTACTCAAAAAAAACAAAAAAATAATTATCTTCTTCACTTGATTGTTTATTGCATATTGGGTTAAAAATTGACCTAAATTGGTTAATTTTGCGAAAAATACAGAAAATAGTTCATTTTAAATATTTATGGAATATAACCACCGAGAGATTGAAAAAAAATGGCAACAATTTTGGGAGGAAAACCAAACTTACAAAGTTGAAATCGACCATTCAAAGCCCAAATTTTATGTATTAGATATGTTTCCGTATCCATCTGGTGCAGGTTTGCACGTTGGTCATCCACTCGGATACATCGCTTCTGATATTTACAGCCGCTACAAAAAACTCAAAGGATTTAATGTCTTGCACCCAATGGGGTTCGATTCGTTCGGTTTACCTGCCGAACAATACGCTATTCAAACCGGGCAGCACCCGGCACTGACAACCGAAAAAAATATCAATACGTACATCGGTCAGCTTAAAAACCTCGGTTTTTGTTACGATTGGAGTCGTGAGGTAAGAACTTCATCACCAGACTTCTACAAATGGACTCAATGGATTTTCATGGAGTTGTTCCGTTCGTGGTACAACAAAGATACTGACAAAGCTGAGCCTATCGAAACTTTAATTGCCAAATTTGAA
>JALOLV010000318.1 GCA_025455785.1 Spirosomataceae bacterium
GTAGAAAACCGTTTTGTTATCGTTTGCCCACGTAAATCCATCACATTTATCCAAAACATCGGGCAGGTCTTTTCCGGTTGTTAAATCCTTAAATTTTAGGGTAAATTCGGCATAAGAACCCGTAAAATTGTGTAGATATGCCATCAATTTATTATCAGGACTTATCTCAAAACCTGCATTGATGAAAGCATTTTTGCCTTCGGCCATTTTGTTGCCATCAATCAAGACCTCTTCTTTGGCCTCTAAATTCCCCTTTTTACGGCAATTTATTCCATATTGTTTGCCGGTTTCGGTGCGTGAATAGTAATAATAGCCGTTTTCGAGGTACGGAACCGACTGGTCTTCTTATGCGACCTTTCATTTCGGCAAAAAGCTTATCCTGAAATGGTTTGGTGTGAGCCATCGCCGTATCACAGTAAGCATTCTCGGCTTTGATGTATTCAATTACCTTCGGATTCTCTTTGTCTCTCAGCCAGTAATAATTATCTGTACGTTTATTGCCGTGTTCATTAAATTCTTGTGGGATAATCTCGGCTACGGGCGGTTTCGGAAAATCGTCTTGTGTTTTTGGAGTTGTCATTTCGGTTTTTGAATCGTTTTTACATGAAAATAACCCTAAGCCAAGCATTAGAGTTACTGATAAATTTAGGTGCTTTTTCATTCAAATATTAGTTTTAAGTTTGATGGAATCTGGCCGCATATTTACGAAAAATTTGCCTAAAAAAACAAAATCCCGATAGGTTTCTGCGACCCATCGGGATTATTATTGGTGTATCGTTTCTATTTTAATTTGCATCAAATAATCTACCCGAGCCTGAGATTCGAGTTTTGATGGCAGGTTTACCTCTAAAGTAGGCATCGCCGCTTCCCGAAATCGCCACATCCAAACGATTATACGTTGTTGTTTCGCACCGTCCCGAGCCAGTAATGTCAATATCTGTATTATCAACTTCCATATTAAAACCTTCTATTCGGCCACTTCCACTCACGTCATAGTCGGCCGAGCCAGCATCGCCCTCCAAATAAATCAGCCCCGAGCCACTTATATTTGCATCAATCTCGTTTCTTAAATCGGCTGCTACATCTATCAATCCGCTTCCCGACATACGAATCTGTAGGTTTCGCCCGATGATGGTATTATCGCTGATGACTTTTCCAGAACCCGAAACTCTGATGGCATCCACTTCGGGAATCTGAATCCAGATTCTTACTGGGCGATTGGTTCTGACCCAGCCTCCGTTGTAGGTAATTCTCAATGTATTTCCGATAATTCTTGTATCCAAAACATTCAAAACATTGCTTTCGGCTTCAATCTCAATATCTTTAGCAGGACCTTGACGCAAGATAACCTCGGCAGCAATATTTAGTTCGATTTCATCAAAATAAGAAGTACGGCGAAATTCACGCTCAACATCGCGGTTGCCTACAAGGGTTGGTTCACAAGAGGTTAATGCCACCGCTCCGATGGCTATTAATCCGATATAAATTAGCTTTTTCATGTAAATGAGAGGTTTATAATTGTGAATTACAGAATCATTATTAGTTTTGGATTCTGAATGTTAGATGATTTTTTGCAAGGTATGGTTGCTTGCTTTTTGTTAATGACAAGTTAAGGGATTAAAACCCCTACCTAACCCAAAGAATCTTTGACCCAACGATATAAAATGTTTAATGGTTAATCGCCAATATAATACTGATAATCAGGTGATTATGGGTTTCGATTAATTGCTTATGTAAAACAAAAATCTATCATATAATTATGAAATACCTTTGGGGTGTTGATTTGGGCGGAACCAAAATCGAAGGAATTGTAATCGAAGCCGAAACTGGTAAAATAATGGCTCGACCGAGAGTTGATACAGGGGCTGATAAGGGTTACGAACACATCATTAATCAAATCGGAGTTTTGATAGAGATGCTCAAAACCCAAACTGGTTTAATACCAACTGCCGTTGGGTTTAGTACTCCGGGAGCTTTGAATCCGTCGAGTCAAACCATGAAAAATTGCAATACCACTTGTTTAAATGGGATGCCTCTAAAAGCCGATATTGAAAAAAAAATTGGAGTCCCTATCGAAATAGCTAACGATGCTAACTGTTTTGCACTTGCCGAGGCCAATATGGGTGTCGTGAAAGAGGTAATGCCAGATGCTAAGGTGGTTTTTGGGGTGATTTTGGGTACGGGTGTCGGTGGGGGAGTTGTTGTTGATGGAAAAGTAATTAATGGACGCCACGGAATCGGTGGCGAATGGGGACACATTGTTTTTGATTACAATGGCGAAGATTGTTACTGCGGCAAAAAAGGCTGTAACGAAAAAGTCTTTGCTGGCCCAGCCCTCGAACGTCATTATGAGCGAATCAGCGGCCAAAAACTTCGCTTAAAAGAGGTTTATCAAAGACATTTGGCAGGTACAGATGCTTTTGCCAGCCAAACGATTGAGCATTTGTTAGATTCATTCTCAAAAGCCATTACATCAATTATTAATGTGCTTGACCCCGACTGTATCGTAATTGGTGGTGGCGTGGGCAATATTGATTTATTATACACAGAAGGCGTAAAGCGTGTAGAAAACTACATTTTTAATAATAGAATTGTTGAAACACTGTTTTTAAAACCCAAATTAGGCGATAGTGCAGGAGTTTTTGGGGCAGCGGAGTTGGTAAGAAATATGTAGCTAAAGATTGTTCAAAATACTTTTTCATAGAGTCGGGTTTGCAAACCCGACTCTATGAAAAAGCATCGGTGTATAATTTTACTTCGTCAATGCTTCAATTGGTTTGCCTATACTTCCGTTTGGTTCGAGGATATTCAGCATAGCAGCCAAAGTAGGGGCGATGTCGGCGATGAAAGTCGGTTGTGCGGTTTCGCCTTTTGGAATCTTCCAACCATACCAAAGCAAAGGTACGTGCGTATCATAATTCCACATCGTGCCATGAGTTGTACCTTTTAAGTGGCCACTAAACCAAGCGGGTTCTACCAAAAGCATAATATCGCCACTACGTTTCGGATTAAATACATTTTTTATAAGTTCTCCATATTTTGTCGGAACATTATAAGTTGATAAATCATGTAGGTTCACGACATTATAGACACCTTCTAACTTGACAATCTCGGGTTTTATTTTTTCAAATACTTCTTTGACACTCAAATTATTCGCTTTTAATACTTTCTCATTCAAATAAAGTTGGTAATTATCCGAATCTTTGATTAAACTATCAACACCCGTAGCGGCTTTGGAGATGGCTCTTGCCTTATTTAATAATTCCCCACCTGTAAATAAACCCGCCGGAATACTATGTTTTTTCAAGTATGCAGGGATTTCGGCAACACCGTGGTCGGCCGACATAAAGACAACGTAATTGCCCTTGCCAACTTCTTTATCAAGGTTATTCAATAAATCTTCAATGTCTTTATCAAATCTCAAATACATATCTTCAATCTCAACCGAGTGTGGCCCAAAGGCGTGTCCTGCGTAGTCGGGCGATGAAAAACTGATGGCCAAGAAATCGGTAAATTTACCTTTGCCGAGCTTCTCACTTTTAAGTGCCGAAATGGCAAATTCTTTTGTCAAAGTGTTTCCATAAGGTGTTTGGGCAAGGCTACCCATCGTTACTTTATGCGGGAATATTGCCTTTGGTTCGCCCGAAATCTGAGTTTCGTAAGGTTGGTCGTCGGTTTCGCTTTCGGTATATTGTTCGATTGGTAAAAGAGTATTCCAAGTTTGCGAGATATAACTCTGCGGAAGTTTCTTTGCATTGAAATCTTTGACCCAATTTGGTAATTCTTTCATATAATACGTACTCGTAATCCAATTGCCGTTTCGGGTATCAAACCAATACGCTGTGCCTGTATGGCCAGCTGGTAGGATAGAGCCACGGTCTTTGAAGGCTATTCCTATAACTTTCGACTGGAATTCGTTCGACAACCTTAATTGGTCGGTGATTGTTGTTACGAGCATATTCTTTGGCGACATTCGGCCAGCCGAAGCACTACCTTCACCCACTATCGAAACCGTGGAGTCTTCAACGACATAGACTGAGCGGTTTTTGTATTTATCGTACCATTCGTTCCCCACGATACCACTTATTGCTGGGGCTGAACCCGTGTAAACATGACAGTGGCCGGGGCCAGTTACGGTACTTGCATAATGATATTGATTGTTTTTGCAGTTGAAACCCTCTGTCATCATTCTTTTTAATCCGCCCGAACCATATTTGTCATAATACCTAAAAAGAAAATCATAACGCATTTGGTCAACGATAATTCCGACAACCAACTTGGGTTTATCTGGGCTGGATGGTTTGGGTTTTTGAGCTATCAGACCAAGTGAGA
>JALOLV010000037.1 GCA_025455785.1 Spirosomataceae bacterium
TTTACCCAAGAAAATCGAAGAATATTTAGAGAAAAATTACCGTAATTTTGATTATCAAAGAGGAATTGTATTTTACCAAAACGACAAAATTGTTGGGTATCTGTTGGTTATTAGGCACAAAGAGAAAATCCTTTGTCTCAATTTTGATGCAAATGGAACATTCTTGAAGTCTGATGAATGTGGTGAATCAAAAGATGGTCAGCGGCTTCAATTAATTGATTCCAATTCGCTACCCGATGCAATCAAGAAAGAAATCTTGAAGCGGCATACAGAAAACTACAAGATACTGTTTGCTGCTTTCATGTCGAAGGGTAACCGAAGGGTATTTTTGGTTACGGTTTTGAAAGATAATGATTCGTTTGCTTACGAATTTGAAGAAAGTGGTAAAGTGATTTCAGAGAAGAAAATACCAATGCCACAGTTGCCTAACCTACAAGTTCAAGAAAAGCAATTTGAATCGAAAGATTTACCGATTAAAATCAAGGAGTATCTCGACAAAAACTTTGTTGGATGGCAGTTTGTAAAGGGTTTAGAGTTGCTGATAAACAGTAAATTGGATAGATATTTAGTTGTAATAAAGTTTGGGAATGATTATTATTACGTTTCATTTGACCCAAGTGGGACATTTCTGGGAGTCAGAAAAGGTTAGAAATTATGAATGTTTCGGGGCAATGAAGGATATTTTTCCCAAAATTTGAAAACTCGAAACTTGAAGATTGGATGCAACGTGAAATCGAATTAGTATTGGGCTGCCAAAGGAACGACCCCAAGGCTCAAGCTGCCTTTTATAATCTTTATAAGGGGAGATTGCTTGGTATTTGCCGGAGGTATGCTCGGACAGTTATGGAGGCGGAGGATATTTTTCAAGAAGCATTTATAAAAATATTCAATAAGATTCACGATTTACAGAAAGTCGAATCTGTAGAATATTGGGTTAAGTCGTTGGTGGTGCGTACTGCCATCGACCATTACCGACAAGCCCACAACGAAAGACAGTTTGTGGATTATACCTTACTCGAAAACGAAAGCGATGGAGACTTTGGGGTAATCTCAAAGATTAGCCGAGACGAACTGGTTAGTATAATCAACCAATTGCCAGATGGCTACCGCATGGTCGTAAACTTGTATTTGATTGATGGTTACGAACACAACGAAATTGCAAAATTATTGCAGATTTCAGAAGGTACATCAAAATCTCAATTATCGAGAGCAAAAGTTATTTTAAGAAAAAAATTAGAGGAAATCGGAGTTTCTTCAAGAATTTAAACGAGGTTTAGGCTCGTAAAACAATGCAATCAGAAGACGAATTACGCAAAAAACTTTCAGGTCTGTTCGATGACTATGAAGCCGAAGCCCAAGACGAATCTTGGGAGGCTATTCGTAGTTCCGTTTCTGAAAGGCAATTGTTTTCAGATTACTTCTCAAACTATGAAGCCGAGCCTCAAACCGAAACTTGGGATGCTATCAGAAATGGAGTTGAAGACGAGAAATTGAAGGAGATTTTGGGTAACTTATTTGCCAATTTTGAAGCCGAACCACACGATAATTCTTGGGATAATATCAATGCAAACGTTGAAGATTCGGCACTTAAAGGTATTTTGGCCGAAACATTCTCTGATTTTGAAGCTCAACCTGACGAAAACTCTTGGGATTTTATCCAAGCCAAATTAGATAAAGATACTCCTCTCAAAACCGAACTTAGTTCGATATTTGCCGATTTTGAAGCCCAACCAACCGCTGAATCTTGGATAACAATCAAGGCTAATATTCAAAAAGAAGACAATGATAGAGGCATAATAATTCCGTTGTTTTATCGTGTTGGTATCGCTGCGAGCATTGCGTTATTGCTTGGTTTTTTCTTATGGAATTTCAATAAAACCTCTAATAATCAGACGGTTATCTCTCAAAGTAATAAAATCATCAAAGAAAGTAATTCAAAGCCGAATATTGATTCAAAAATTAGTAATTCCAATAAAAATTCAAGTATTACCAAAAATACTTTTCAGAACCGTCAATCAGAATTTGCCAGTAACCGAACAAAAACAAAGCAGAATATTCAAATAAATCCAATAAATAAAATACCAATTGACAATTCAAATAACATCGTCAGCAATAATCCAAAGTCTTATGACCCAACGGATTTGAATTCTTACGGTGCGGTACAAAAGATTTCGAGTTCTTTACCCACTATTTCGGGTATCAAATCTAAAGAGTTTAAGGGTGATATATTTCATAAAGAACCTTTGATTATCGCTCAAAATAATGATGAAGAAGAGATTTATCCAGAGACTGAATCTGAAAGAAGAAGTAGAAACCCATTGATTTTGACCGGAAATCTTATGCCGATTCAGACTTATCAAGTTTTTACAATTCTTCCACAAAGCTCTACTACTTATATTCAGCAAGTCGGGCAACTTTCTACGTTAGATAACCAAAGATTAGGGGTTCAAGCACGTCTGGGTATTATGAAAAACCTTACAAGAAAATCATCTGTTGGGGTTTCGTTGGCTTATACGGGTATGCAACAATGGGCTAATTATTCGGTTTCAAATGGTATTTATGATGTTACAGTAGGTTCAAACGACGAAGTTACGGTTTCGCCCGTTACAGAGAGTATTGCCCAAGAAAGCTTCTTACACGCTCTCGGTTTGAAATTCGAGCATAGTTATATGGTAACAAAACGACGTTCTAAAGTTTATCTGATAGGTGGCGGCGAAGCTGTCCGTAAACTCAATAAAAATCAGTTTGGTTATTTTCTCAATGCTTCTATTGGCGTCAGTTACCCGATTGCCAAAAATAATTCATTGTGGATTGAGCCAACGATTCGCTACGGTTTGACCTCAACATTCGACAATAATAACTATCTCAAAATCAGACCTTATAATATAGGTTTGAACTTCAGAGTGAATATCGGAAAATGATTTATTTCAGAATTTTGTTATTTTTCTGATTAATTCTTTCTTTGCATTCTCAAATCAATCTCTAAAAACCATGCGTAAGTTTTTTACAATTTTGCTGATAATTATTGTTGTTGTTGTCGGAATCCTCTGGTTAATTTCAAAATGGAGCTATTCAGATGGCGAACGTGCCGGAACTATATCTAAATTAAGCCACCGAGGTTTCGTTTTTAAAACTTGGGAAGGTGTCTTGAACGAAGGTGGCTATTCGGGCGAAACGGGTACTTTGACTCCTCGTTATTGGGATTTTTCGGTTTTAGAACGAGACTCAACTATAAAAGAATTGCAACACGCCATGAAAACTGGCGAACGAATCACCTTGAAGTACGAAGAGAGAGTTTTTAAATTCCCTTGGAATGGCGATACAAAATATTTTATAACAGATGTTGAATTTCTGAATCGTCCACAAGTACCCGTACAGACACTTCCTCAACAACCACAACAAGTTGTGGCCGATACTGCGAGAGTCGTGAGTGATACAACTAAGCAATAAACAAGAAATATGAGTCATCCTAAATGTTAAAATGACCCATTTGAGGGGCAATTAAATTTAGGTAATTTCGTGTTTTAAAACTTCGAGTTCTGCAGCAATGATATTTGATGTGATATATACCTTCGTTGCAGAACTCGATTTATTTATTTTTCAACTTTCTACCGTGCGATTTCCATGATTTAAACAAGAGAAAACGCATAATCTTCGTTATGTTTTTGAAATTAAGCTGCTAAAATCTTAGCTTTTCTTCTCGAAACAATTATCTCTTCACCAGTTGAGAGCCTTGCAACATGACCCTCTTCTGACTCTTCAATGCAGTTGAGGTACTTGAGATTTAATAAAAATTTACGATGAATTCTGGCAAAATTTTGTCCGATTACGTTTAATTGTTCTTGGTGTAATTTCATCGTACGCGACGAAATCAGAACTCTACCACCTGATAAATGAAATTTTGTATAGTTTTCAAGGCTACTTAGATAAACGACCTCATCTGGCTGAATCGAGAGCTTTCCGTGTTCAAACCAAAGCAAATTGGGGTCGCAAAAGGCTGGTTTTGTAAAATATTTTTTCATAGCAATTTTAGATGTTTCTTGGGAGAATCGAAAAGGTTTTTCAATTTGGGATTACATCACGAAATTGCATTTTAATTTTACTTAACGGTAGCTTTATTGAGTATTTGACGGTTTTTGTAAATATTTGGTTGATTTGACTTAGTATTCTGTCAAAAAACGATTAACCAGTTGCTGCCACTCATCTTGTAGCGTAATTTCCCGCATTTTTTCGCCGCACCTTCTATACCAGTAGTTAGCATTCCATTTATCGCCCTCTTTTCGATGCAAATATGCGTGAAGACGGTCGTAGGCTAATGTTCCTTCTTTCGATTGGGCTATATCATGGGCTTTATGCCAATCATTTCTAAAATCCCACCAAAGAGCAGTTAGAATAGGATTGAGTTTTTGCGGTGGAGAATCTTGGTTTAATGTATTTATAAATTCTTGGTATGTCATTTTTTGAGGCAAATATCAATATTAGTGGTTTTAAAAAACAATTATGATTCAAGTGCTTTAATTATTCAGGTTAAATATCAGGATTTTGCTCTCTACGTTTTTTGTAGGCTTTGGCAAATACGAATAATAAAACTCCAAATATCAAAACTCCCAAAAACATGTAAACAAAATTGAGCAAATCTTTGACTACGGCCAACAATACAATGGCTACCAAAAATAATGTCGGGAGTTCATTCAATAACCTAAATTGAAAAGATGTAATATGACTTTCGTTTTTTTCTAACCTCTGAATCCTTTTTTTGCACCAGATGTGATAGCCCGTTAGCAAAACCAATAAAAATAGTTTTACGTGCATCCATCCTTGCTCCAAGAACGTGGGCGAGTTAATCAGCATCCCGATTCCGCAAGTCCAAGTTATCATCATGGCTGGGTTACATATGATTTTATAAACTCGCCATTGCATTTTTATAAATTCAGACTTCCAATCCTCTTTTAAATGAGCTGGTTTTTGGTCGGCTTCGGCATGATACACAAACATCCGGACCAAGTAAAATAATCCTGCAAACCAAGACACAAAACCTACAATATGAAGCGATTTTAGATATAAATGAAGCATTATCAAACTTAGGTTATTACTTTTGTAAATTACAGTACAACAATCAAAATACCACTTACGTTTCAAATACAAAAATAGAATGAAAATGTCCCAAAAGTGTTTTTTAGTGTTTTTTTTGCTTTCAATTTTTACAAATTCTTACTCCCAAAATTCCAAAGCCAAAGATTATTACGAAAAAGGACTGAAAGAATACACCGAAAGAAACTTTACATCGGCCAACGAATATTTTTTAAAGGCAATCGAGAAAGATTCAAACTTTGCCGAACCCTATTTTAAGTTGGGACAAATATGCGAAGGGCAGCGAAATCAAGAAAATGCTCTCAAATATTACCAAGAGGCCATCAATAAACGCCCTTCTGAATCGGCTTTTACTCAAGCCTACACTTATTTGGGGTCGAGATTGCTCAAGCGTGGCGAATACAAAAAAGCAAAAGAATTGTTGAGTTTTTCGTTAAAAAACTCTCCGATTAATAGCTTAATCTTCAAACAAATAACAAGACAACTACAAACCTGTGATTTTGGTATTCAAGCCCAACAGAACCAAATGTCCTATCAGATTCGTGAATTAGGGTCAGTTGTCAATTTCAAAAACCGTCAATACTTCCCAGTTCTGACTGCAGATAATGAGCAATTATTTTTTACGGCTCGACCCGAAGACGGAGAAGAGAATATTTATTATACAAAATGGGATGGTACCGAATGGGCAAAACCCACCAGCATATCCGATAACATCAATACCAAAGAAAATGAAGGGACTTGCTCAATTTCGGCCGATGGTAGAATGATAGTTTATACCTCATGCGATAGACCCGATACTTACGGAAGCTGTGATTTGTATTATTCGATGAAAGTTGGTGATGTTTGGGAAGCCCCAAGAAATCTTGGAATGAATGTGAATAGTTCATACTGGGATTCTCAACCTTCACTCTCCAATGACGGAAAAACGCTTTATTTTTCATCGGATAGACCCAATGGATATGGTCGTAAAGACTTATGGATGAGTAAGTTAGGTATCGATGGAGAATGGAGCAAAGCCATAAACCTTGGGAAACTGATAAATACAACTGGAGATGAAGTTTCTCCGTTTATTCACGCTAATAATAAAACCCTTTTCTTTGCTTCGGATGGTCATATTGGTATGGGTGGCTTAGATTTATTCATGACCGAATTAAATGCTAATGCTATAAAATCCCCAGAAAATTTGGGCTCACCAATCAATTCGTTTGAAGACCAAGTGGCCCTTTTTATTACTTCGGATGGCAAAAAAGGTTATTATTCGATTGATGAAAAAACTCATACTCGATTGTATGAATTTGATATGCCGAAGACTCTTTTTGATAGATTTAAAAAAGCAAATTTTGTAAAAGGGGTTGTATTTGACGCAACCTCGAAAGTTAAATTAGGAGCAGACATTGAGTTGATTGATTTGAAGTCAAAACAGACAATTGCTAAATTAAAATCGGATGCTCGAACTGGCGAATACATCGCTGTATTGCCCAACGGAAGTCAATATGGTTTGTATGTCAATAAGGAAAATTATTTTTTTAAAAGCCTTTCTTTTGATTTTTCTGAAAAAACAGATGCCGACGGTAAAGTAATTGATATTCTACTCGAACCCATCAGAAAAGATGCAAGAGAGGTCTTGAATAATATATTTTTTGAGTCGAATAGATATGAAATTAAGCCAGAATCATTAACCGAATTAGAGAAGTTATCCATTCTTTTGAAACAGAATCCGCAATTGAAAGTTGAGATTTCAGGACATACAGATGATGTTGGCAGCGACACCGACAATCAAAATCTTTCTTTTAAAAGAGCAAACGCAGTTGTTGAATTTCTAATTAAAAACGGAGTTAATGCTCAAAACATTGTGGCAATCGGAAGGGGAGAAACAATGCCTGTCGTTCAAAATAACAATGAAACAAATCGAGCATTGAATCGAAGAATCGAGATGAAAATTCTTTAGATACTGTTTGGATTATAGATTGTGAAATAACTTGGTTAATTGATAAGTATAGAATCCGTGGCACGGCTCGGGGCTCTATTGCTGAAAATTAGGGTTTTACAGCTTAGCCGTGTCACGGTTTTTTCTGGAAAGTTATTTCACAGTCTATAAACAAAATTAAACGAGTCCCGTATGAGCGATATATTATGTGATAAATACCGTATCTACGGAACTCGAAATTAAAAAAAATGAAATTACCTACAACTATTTGACCCTTGGCTGTGGCATTTTAAAATTCAGGATGATTTATTTTATCATTTAGACGATTTTCCACCCTTCACGATACTCACGGCCCACAAACTGATTGGCATCGTCGAAGTTTGTAATTTTCATGCTGCCACCATCCCACAAAAGTTTGTTACGACCATAGAAGTCAAATCCTCCACGCTCGTTTTTCTTGCGTAGCATATAACTTCTGATTGCCAAATTACCCATTAATACTGTTTCGGTTAAAGGTCCAGAATAATCAAATGAAGATGTTAATTCTTTATGTTCTTTTGAATCATATCCTGCTTTACAAGCATTTGTCCAGTATATTTGATGTCCATACTCGGGTAGCCCTTTCGGAGCATTTGGGTCTGGTTTTGGAGCCTCAATTTTATCGCCGTTATTGAGATATATTTTAGGGTCATTTCCGTACATTCCGATTGTCATCAAGCCTTTTGTTCCGTGTAAAATGATACCGTTTGCTCCGCCATCGTTGCTGATTGGTTCATTTGCCGGAATCAAATCTGGGTGCATTGGCCTGATACCACCATCCATCCAAACCATTTTCATTGGAGATTTATTCTTTTTAGTCGCCGGAAATTTAATCTCAACATGTGAAGACGGAGGACACCCCTCTGGTATATATTCGGGAGTCCAATCTTTCAAGAATACTGCACCAACGCTACATTCAACCTCGGTTGGGTAACCTAATCCGAGGATTCTAAATGCTGAGTCAATAGTATGGCAACCAATATCACCCAAAGCCCCAGTTCCGAAGTTCCACCATCCACGCCATTTGAATGGGTGATAAAGTGGGTGATAATCTACCCATTGGGCTGGTCCGACCCAAGTATCCCAATCTTTTGCAGCCATTGAGTCAATCAACGCAGGTTTATCGCTTGGTACCGGTATTCCTTGTGGCCACACAGGTCGGTTTGTCCAAATATTTACTGTATGCACTGTTCCGATTTTACCTTTATCAAACCACTCCATCGCCACTTTTTGCATTGGATTCGATGAACCTTGATTTCCCATCTGTGTTACAACCTTGTATTTTCGAGCAGCCTCAGTTAGCATACGAGCTTCGGCGATATTATGTGTCAATGGTTTCTGTACGTAAACGTGTTTTCCCATTTGCATACAAGCCATGGCTGCATAAGCGTGAAAGTGGTCTGGTGTCGAAATCGTAACAGCATCAATATCGTTTTTCATTTCATTGAGCATTACCCTGAAATCACGATATTTTTTTGCATTTGGGAATTTATCTATTGCATTTTTGGCCCTTGCCCAATCTACATCACAAAGTGCCACTACGTTGTTGGCACCGTTATTGAAAGCATTGGCAATGTCAGATTGACCTTTACCACCTGCACCGATTGCTGCGATATTGAGTTTATCGCTCGGGGCTGTGTAGCCTTTTCCACCCAAAACATGGCGTGGAACTAAAAAAAAGCTGCCAATGGCAAGCGAACCTTTTTGTAAGAAATCTCTTCTTGAGGCTTGTGTCTTATTGATTGTCATAAGTTATGATTAAAGGTTGAATACAAGTTTTAAATTTACAAATTCTTTATTATTCTCAATTATTCGGGTCAATAAATTTATTTTTTATTTGAGAAGAATCGACCTATTGGTTTAATTTTGAGATTAAATTTGTAGATTTTGAAATAACTTGATTAATTGAGAAGTATAGAATCCGTGGCACTGCTCGGGGCTTTATTGCTGAAAATTAGGGTTTTGCTGTGTAGCCGTGTCACGGTTTTTTCTTGGAAGTTATTTCACATTCTATAAAATGAATTTATCATACACAGTAAATTTTGTTTCAGTAAGTTTTTCTTTCTTCTTCAGTAGGAGAGGTATTTAGAGAAAGGTTAGTAACTTGTTGAAATTCAATGTTTTAAGTTTTGCTTTTTATTTTCATTTGCCGTCAAAGTGGGAGGGACTTTATATTTAATTTCAGTTCAAATTAATTTGTAAGTATTTAAGTAATTGAATTTTTCAATAATTTAAAGAAAAAATCTGTTATTAATTATATTTTTTCTTTAAATTGTGCCAAAATATATAACTCTGAATCACAATAACCAAAAAGCCAAAAATAATGAAAAAATGTGTTTTCCTTGACCGAGATGGCGTATTAAATGAAGAAATAGATGATTACGTTTATCGGATTGAAGATTTCAAAATCCGAGATGGTGTTTTAGAGGGTCTCCGCACTTTAAAAGATGCTGGATATCTACTGGTCGTTGTTACAAACCAAGGGGGAGTAGCCAAAGGGCTTTACTCCGAAAGTGATGTGATGAATTGTTTTTCGTTTCTACAAGAACAATGCGGCGGTGTAATCGACGATATTTATTACTGCAAACACCATCCAAAATACACAAGTGAGTCACTCCTTCGCAAACCAGATTCCCTAATGCTCGAAAAAGCAATGGCTAAGTATGGTATAGATTCAGCACAATCATTTATGGTCGGAGATTCGGAGCGTGATGTACAAGCTGGAAAAAAAGTAGGGGTAAAGACAATACACATTACTGGAGGTAAAGAGAATACAAAGTCAGCCGACTGGCAGTTTGGCAGTCTTCTCGAAGCTTCAAAATTTATTGTTTCTGGTTCGTAATAAGGCTACAATCCCAGAAACAATAGATTAAGCATGTCTTTTCTCAACAGCACTTTTTGGAGTTGCCTTACCATAAGCAGGGCATTGTTGTTTTCTGCATGACGACATCGCGGCTATCGCTAACAAGCAGATTATTAATAATTTAGCCTTCATTGTGGGTTAATAAAATTTATTTATGTTGATAACGCAATATTAGCCAGAATATTATGATTTAGAAAATTAGAATATCCATTTTTATTCCCATTCAATTGTTGCGGGTGGTTTAGAGCTTATGTCATACACTACTCTATTAACACCTTTTACTTTATTGATGATTTCGTTTGAAACATCAGCCAAGAAATTGTAGGGTAAGTGAGCCCAGTCGGCAGTCATACCATCCACACTCGTAACGGCACGCAGAGCAACGACTTGTTCGTAGGTACGTTCATCGCCCATCACACCAACACTTTGTACTGGTAATAATATTGCCCCTGCTTGCCAAGTTTTTGAGTATAAGCCTGAATCTTTGAGGCCATTGATGAAAATTGCATCAACTTCTTGTAAAATTCTAACTTTTTCGGCTGTAATATCACCCAAGATACGGATTCCAAGACCCGGACCGGGGAAAGGATGACGACCTAAAATGTTTTCAGAAATATGGAGGCTTCGTCCAACTTCACGCACTTCGTCTTTGAATAAAAGTCTAAGCGGTTCAACAACCTTTAGCTTCATAAAATCAGGTAATCCACCTACATTGTGGTGAGATTTGATGGTTGCTGAGGGGCCTTTCACTGAAACAGACTCGATTACATCGGGGTAAATCGTGCCTTGTCCTAACCAAGCGGCACCTTCAATTTTATGCGATTCGGCGTCAAAAACATCAATAAAAGTCTTCCCGATTGCTTTACGTTTTGCTTCTGGGTCAGTTAATCCTTCTAAGGCCTTGTAGAATTGTTCTTTTGCATCAACCCCAATCACATTCAGCCCCATTCCTTTATAAGATTCGAGTACTTCCTCAAACTCATTTTTGCGGAGCAAACCATTATCAACAAAAATACAATAAAGGTTTTTACCGATTGCATGATGAATCAAAACGGCAGCTACCGATGAATCTACCCCACCCGAAAGTCCCATCACGACTTTATCATTGCCGAGTTGTGCTTTGAGAGATGCGACAGTCGAATCTACGAATGAGTCGGGAGTCCAATTTTGTTGGCATCCACAAATATCGACAACGAAATTTTTAATAATTGTTTTGCCTTGTAATGTATGCGTAACTTCGGGGTGGAACTGGATTCCGTAGGTTTTTTCATCATTTATCTTAAAACCAGCGACTTTAACAGTATCAGTTGAGACAATAATGTCAGAGTTTGTCGGTGGAGCAATAATTGTATCGCTGTGCGACATCCAAACCTGTGAATTATCGTCAATATCCTTGAACAAAGCATGCCGATTATCCACTTTATTCAAAATCGTACGTCCGTATTCTCTGATGTTAGATGCTTTAACTTCCCCTCCGCATTTATGAGCCAAGAGTTGAGCCCCATAGCAAATTCCAAGAATCGGCAATTTACCCCTAAATTCTTCTAAATCTACGCTTGGGGCATCTTCTTCACGAACCGAACATGGGCTTCCCGAAAGGATGATTCCTTTGGTTTTTTCTGTAATTTCTGGAACTTTATTGTAAGGATGAATCTCGCAGTAGATATTGAGTTCTCTGACTCGACGAGCAATTAACTGTGTAACTTGAGACCCGAAATCAAGAATAAGAATTTGTTCTGTCATGGTATAGCATCTAAAATGCAAAATTAGGCCATGAGCTTGTATTTTACAAACAAACAATCAAAGATACTTACAAAAACTCCAAAATTTGCGTTTATTGAGGTATTCAAAGTCGTCTTCGTTGTCGTAGGCTTCTTGTTCAAAACAAATCTGATGATAGGCTTTCCACCAATCTCTGTATTTAAGAAAGTAAATTATCCACTCGGTTATGTACCAAAGGTAAAAGGGAAGTACCAATAATTCGATTTGCTGACGAATGTGGATTCGCTCGTGATTAATTAATCTTCTACTCGGGTTTTTAGGTCTAACCAAAACGAACGGGTAGAGAGTAATTCCCCCAATTTTCTTAAATTTTATTCCTTTTATCAGTATCATTGCAACAAATAAACCCGATTTTGTCTCAAATTTTAAATTCCATAGAAATTAATCATGGATTTGTCGGTTTTCAATCATTACTTAAATTCTAAATTTGTCGAACAAATCAAATTATCTTCTGATGATAACTTTAATTGTTTTAACTTTTGTAGTTGGATATTTATTAATTGCTCTCGAACACCCCATCAAAATTAACAAAACAGCCACAGCACTCTTGACTGGCGTTTTGTGCTGGACTCTATACATCATTGATAGCCAAACCACAGAAACTGTCAATTCTGAACTTTCACACCATCTTGGCAGTGTTGCCGAAATTTTGTTTTTCTTGTTGGGAGCAATGACGATTGTCGAATTAGTCGATGCCCATCAAGGTTTCAGAATCATAACCGACCGCATCAAAAGCCGTAATGTTATGACGTTACTTTGGCTAATAAGTTTCATTGCGTTTTTTCTTTCGGCTATTCTCGATAACCTAACAACGAGTATTGTAATGGTTTCGCTGTTAAGAAAATTGATAAAAAATGATGATATGCGTAAATTCTTTGCCGGAATGGTCATAATCGCTGCCAATGCAGGCGGAGCGTGGTCGCCGGTTGGAGACGTAACAACTACAATGCTTTGGATTGGTGGACAAATTACAACGATAAATATTATTTTGAAATTAATTATTCCGAGCCTGATTTGTTTGATTGTGCCTTTATTTGTAATTAGCTTAAAATTAAAAGGTCAAACCCTTGAAGCGATTGATGAATCTGAGTCAAATCAGATTGAAACAACAGCCAAAGAACGAAATTTGATGTTTGCTTTTGGGCTTGGAGCATTATTATTTACCCCAATTTTTAAAACAATTACATATTTACCACCCTACATGGGCGTTTTGCTTGGACTCGGTGTTGTCTGGATTGTGGGTGAATTGCTTCACCACGAAAAAGACGAAGAAGAACGTAAGCCCTTTACCGCAGCACACGCACTAAGTAGAATTGATACAAGTAGTATTTTGTTTTTTCTCGGGATTTTGCTTGCAATTGGCGTTTTAGAATCAACTCATGTCCTTTCTGACTTGGCATTTAGAATGGATAAAACAATTGGAAACCAAGATTTTATTGTTGTTTTGATAGGTCTTGCATCAGCCATTGTCGATAACGTTCCATTGGTTGCGGCTGCAATGGGCATGTACGATTTAGAGACTTTTCCGACCGACCACCGAATTTGGGAGTTTCTGGCCTACTGTGCTGGAACTGGCGGAAGTGTTTTAATAATTGGGTCGGCTGCTGGTGTGGCAGTTATGGGAATGGAAAAGATAGATTTCATGTGGTATTTGAGACGAATATCCTTGTTGGCATTGTTAGGATATTTTGCAGGAGCATTATTTTATGTATTGTTTGCCTAACCCAAATTAAATTGAGATTGATAATCACCAACCATAACCATTCATCACAATTTCATTTGGATAGCAAAATCTGACGACCCATATTTACGCTGTTTTAAACCTAAAATTACTAAGACCGATGAAAAAGATTTTTTCTGCAATTACCCTTGTTGCTTTTTCCACTACATTGACTTTTGCTCAGTCAGCCGATGAAATCATTACCAAATTTATCGCAGCAGTTGGTGGAAAAGATGCTATTGCAAAGCTAAACGATTACACAATGGTTATGACTGGCGATGTTCAGGGTAATTCACTTGAAATAACACAAATCAGAAAAGGAACCGACAAAATGTCTCAGTCCGTTTCGGTTGGTGCTATGGGTGAGATTGCAAAAACACTTTGTGATGGTAAAAATGTGCGAGTTGAGTCGCAAATGACTGGTACTCAGAATCTCGAAGGTAAGTTTTTGAAAGCCACAGTCGCCCAAGCAGGCACTTTTCCAGAACTTCTTTATTCAAGCAATGGTATCAAAATGACTGTTGTTGGAAGCGAAAAAATCAATGGTGTTGATTCACACAAAATTGAGTTGGCCGTTGAAGACTATAAATGGTTTGAGTTCTACGAAAAAGAAAGTGGTCTTAAGATTCGTCAGGTTATCGAGAGTCCACAAGGTACAGCAACAACCACCTTAACAGATTACAAAGAAGTTGGTGGTATCAAATTTGCCCACAAAATCAATCAAGATTTAGGGGCGTTTGTTTTAGATTTGACTGTTAATAAAGTTGAAATAAACAAAGGAATACCAGATTCTGCCTTTGAAATCAAATAAGTGAATTAGAAGAAGTCGGTGATATTGTTTAATTTTGCCTTGCTTCATCAATTTAGATTTATGGATAGATTTTTTAAGAATATACCAAGAAGGAGTAGCATTTTGCTATTCCTTTTTTTATGTTTTGACGGCTTTTCACAGAAGCGATTAGAATTTTCACACCAACAAATGGGGACAATCTTTAGAATTGTTCTTTATTGTGAGGATTCAACCAAAGCTAAAATTATTATCGAAAAAGCCTTCAAAAAATTAGATGAACTCAATCTTACTTTGAGCGATTATCGTGAAGATTCTGAGATTAATAAACTTTGTAGAAATGCTTATAATCAGGAAGTTAAAGTTAGTGCTGATTTGTTCGAAATCCTTTTAGAATCAAAAAAAGCATATTCACAATCAAATTATACGTTTGACAAAAACAGTTGCCTACTAAAACACAAATCGAAAGTGCCAGAAGTAAAGTTGGGTTTGATAAAATTGTGTTAAATACTGATAATCAAACAGTTTTATTAAAAAAGGAAGGTATTAGAATAGATTTTGGAGGAATTGGAAAGGGCTTCGCCGAAGACAAAATGATGGATATTCTAAAAAAGAATGGTATCAAATCGGCGATGATTGAAGGCGGCGGAAATATTGTAGTTTCGGATTCACCTCCAAATGAAAGTGGATGGAAAATCGAGATAAAAAATCAAATCTATTTTCTAAAAAACTGTGGTATTTCGACCTCGGGAGATTTGTACCAATTTGTTGAAATCGAAGGTAAGAAATATTCTCACATCCTCGACCCTAAAACAGGAATTGGAATGACAACTCCAATTCAAAAAACGGTTATTGCTAAAGATGGTATAACATCAGACTGGATTTCGACAGCACTTTGCTTGATGGATTTGCAAGTAGGTAAAAAACTTGCTAAAAGATTGAGGATTAGGGTTTTATAAAAAAAAGTCCTTGCTGGTTTTGCAAGGACTTAGAAAAATTCTTAAACAACTTTGGCTTTGCCCGGTTGCGGAATCTGATACCATCCGTCTTTATCGGGTAAAGTTTTTGGCATTGCATCCCAAGCGTATCTATCAGGCATTAAGTTTATTTCAGATTTAAGGGCATCTTCCATCTTGATTCGCTTACCCGAATACGTTGCCATACGTCCTAAAATCGAAGTCATAGTACTCATTGCACCGTTGTAAGCATCGTTGATTGGTTTGTTATTTACGATACAATCAAACAATACATTATGCTCTTCTTGGTAAGGGTTAATATCTCCTTCGCCTTTGTGTCTCCAAATCGAATTACCTTTCAAATCGTATATTCTACCTTCGGTAGCACGACCTTTAGTGCCAACCAAATGTTCAGAAACATCACTAACTGTACCGGGTTGGTGGCGGCATTGGCTGTTCAGAATCATTCCATCGGCATATTTGAATTCTACTACATGGTGGTCATAAATTTCACCAAATTTCTTATCTGTACGTACCTGACGCCCGCCGATTCCGACAGCCTCGGTTGGGTAACCTCCTTTAAACCAGTTGACTACGTCAATATTGTGAATGTGTTGCTCACAAATATGGTCGCCACAAAGCCATACAAAATAATACCAGTTACGCATTTGGTATTCCATTTCGGTTTGACCGGGCTTACGTTCATTCACCCAAACTCCATCGTTATTCCAGTAGCAACGAGCCGACACTATCTCGCCAATCATACCTTCGTCGATAACCCTTTTGTAAGTTTCGAGATACGATTTTTGGTAATGACGTTGTAAACCAACAACCACCTTTAGGTTCTTCTTTTTTGCCTCCTCGGCAGCATCTAAAACTCTACGAATACCCGGAGCGTCGGTTGCAACTGGTTTCTCCATAAAAACGTGCTTACCCTGACGCACTGCTTCCTCAAAGTGAATTGGGCGGAAACCCGGAGGCGTTGTCAGAATCACTACATCGGCTAAGGCAATGGCTTGTTTATAGCCATCGAATCCTACGAATTTGTTTTCTTCGGGTACATCAACACGGCTCTTAATGGCGGTTTTTGATTCCGAAGGTTTATCGCTCGTTAAATTTTTATAGCAGCTATCAATTCGGTCACGGAAGGCATCGGCCATTGCAACCAATTTTACATTTTGTTTAACCGAAAGTGCTTGGGCAGCAGCACCGGTGCCACGTCCGCCACAACCAATTAAGGCAACTTTTATGACATCATCTACCGATGAATTAGCCATTGAAGTAAGCGGAATGTTTGTTACAGAAAGCCCACCTGCAACAACAGCCGATGCTTTCATGAAATCTCTCCGAGAAAAGTTGGAATCCATTTTGAAATATAATTTTGAGGTTGAATAAATACAAGATGAGTACTCATTACAAATATAATCAAATATCTGAATTGAGATTAAATTAAGGAATATCTTTTGGTGGTTTAGCAAAATACGCTTCGATTTCGGCTTGTGAGGGTTGTTTAACTGGCCTTACAACCCTAAATCCTAAAAACGGGGCATCGGTGAGCCACCAATCCGATTTTGGAATTTGGGGGTCTCTTTGTTTTAATTCGGGCGAAGATGGACGACGAGATGCACTACGAAGACGGTCTAAGTCATCGTCCCAATGTCCCCCACGAATCGTATGAGGATACAACTTTGTAGGTTTTACAAATGGGTTGTCGGTTGCTTCGGGTTGGCCATAAAAATCTGCAACATATTGGTCAGATGTCCATTCGGCAACATTACCGACCATATCATACAGCCCCCAAGCATTTGGTTTCTTTTGCCCCACTTTACGATAAGCACCATCCGAATTATCGAAATACCAAGCATAATCTTTGGCTTGCGAAGCGTCGTCTCCCCAATAAAAAGCTGTTTTGCTACCTGCACGAGCTGCATATTCCCACTCGGCTTCGGTAGGTAATCTATAAAAATGCCCTGTTTTGGCATAAAGCCATGCACAAAAAGACCTTGCAGCGTATTGTGTTACATTACAGACAGGAAAACCCTCTTCTTTCCCCTGTCCAAAAGACATCTCTACGTACGGTTGAGTAGGGTGGGCCACTGCATCAGTTTTCTTTTTGAGTTCAGCAGTATTTTTGGTGTCGGCAACTTCGAGTTCTTTATTGAAATATACTTCGTATAAAGCCCAAGTGGTTTCAAACTTAGCCATCCAAAATGGTTCGATTTTTACTTTGTGTTGCGGTCCTTCGTCGTCTTTTCGGTCTTTTTCTGTAGCAGGACTACCCATCAAAAATTCACCGCCCGGAATCGGCAACATTTCAATTCCTTTTTGAATACCCGGAATCTCTTGGGTGTATGCTTTGAAGTCTTCGGTTGGATTGACAAATGAGAAAGCACTAAAAATGGTAATTACTGTCGTTAGTTTTAATAGTTTTTGCATTGAATAGAGTTTTTGACAAATATAAGTTAAACTTCTTTTTGGGCTATACAAATTTTATAACTTTGTTTTTCTTATTCAACCTTTCAAATTTACCTAAAAATGAAAAAATACATCTATTTTCTCTTGCTTATTAGTTGTGTTTCTGTTGCTCAAACCAAGTTTGTTGC
>JALOLV010000038.1 GCA_025455785.1 Spirosomataceae bacterium
TGGTGTTACGCCCACGACGGTTTCGTTTATCAATCAATTAAAACTCAAAACCAAAGTCGTAGTGGTAGGCTTTGGTAATCCTTACGGAATGCGGCTTTACAGTGGCATTAACAATCTGGTTTGTGGCTACGAAGACGACCCCGCCAGTCACCGTGTTGTACCGCAGGTTTTATTTGGAGCATTACCCGCCAAAGGCAAACTGCCCGTCACGGTCGAATACAATACAAAAGCCGGCGATGGAATCCAGACTCCTAAACTTGGTCGCTTGTCTTTTGGTTCGCCCGAAAGCATCGGAATGAGTTCCGAAAAGCTCAAAGAAATTGAATCAATCGTACAACAAGGCATTAGTAATCAGGCATTTCCGGGGTGTCAGGTTTTGGTAGCTCGCAAAGGTAAAATAGTCTATAATCGTAATTTTGGGAATCTCCGCTACGGATTCAACGAACCCGTCAACGACCAAACTCTTTATGACATAGCCTCGATTACCAAAGTAGCCTCGACACTACAAGCCGTGATGATTCTGAACGAACGAGAAGCCATCGACCTAAACGAAAAAGCCGTAACGTATTTGCCCGAATTGGCCGGAACAAATAAAGCCAATATGGTCATTTCGGATATTCTGCTTCACCAAGCGGGTTTGGTGGCATTTATTCCGTTTTGGGAACGCACCAAAAGCGGAGGTACATTCAGAAACGATTATTATAAATTTACCAGAACCGCCAATGATGATTTAGAAATAGCCTCAAATCTTTATGCTGCACCTGCCATGAGGGATTCGCTCTGGCGGTGGGTTGTCAATTCGAGATTGACCAACACTTACGATAAAAGCGGAGCGTATCGGATGGTTTACAGCGATTTGGGCTTGGTAATGTTACAAAAACAATCGTTGGATGAATTTGTCGAGCAGAATATTTACGAGCCGCTCGGAATGAATTCGACACTTTATAACCCAACCCGTAGATTTCAAAAACAAAACATTGCCCCAACCGAAGACGACCGACTTTTCAGAGGAACTCTCGTACAAGGAACTGTCCACGACCCCACAGCGGCACTTTTGGGTGGTGTAAGTGGCAATGCCGGAATCTTTAGTAATGTGATAGATTTGGCGAAGTTATTCCAGATGAATTTACAAAACGGAATTTACGGCGGCAGAAGGATTCTATTTGATGGAACAGTAAAACATTTTGCCCAAAACTGGACAACCCGCAGCCACCGTGGGCTGGGCTGGGATAAACCCGATACCGACCGTGAGTCTTCGATAGTTGGTTCGATGGCATCGGCGGCAACTTATGGGCATTCGGGTTTTACTGGGACGGTCGCTTGGGTGGACCCCGAGCGTGAACTCGTTTTTATTTTTTTATCGAATCGAATCTACCCAACAATCCGCAATACCATCACTTCGCTCAAAATCCGTAAAAGACTACACGATATAATCTACCAATCAATTCAGTAACAGTTTCGTTTTACTGTACCATCCATTAATCAATCGGTTTATCAACCAATGATTTAGGCTTTACGGAATTCTTTAAAATTTATAAAAAGATTTTTTACTTTCAATTTCAATAATTTATCATCCCATTTCCCAAACCGATTGAGACGGTCTATGTAAGTAGCCCAAACTAAGTTTCGGGTTCGTACATCAAACATTCTAATGACCAACGCCCCCTTGATTGCAAAATGTGTACCTTGCGAATAAACAACGCCGGTTCTTCGGAAGGTGGCAAACTCGGGTACTTCAACATTTTTTGGGTGTAAACTAAAGTGAATGAGCAATTCTGGAGTCGGAAATGCCTCACGGTATCCTCTTAGATTCATTTGGTAGATAATCTCTCGGCCAATCGCTTGTTGCATCGCAACCGTATCAGGATTTGTCGATGTTTCAAAACTCAAGGCATAGGTTCTGTATTTAGAGTAATCTATTGTATCATCTGACTGTGAAGTAGGCTTATTCAATAGAATTTTATTACAGCTTATCAGGAGTGAGAATAAAACAACAGATAGAATCGCCGAAGATAATTTTTTCATAAAATTGTCAGGGATAAAGCAATTTAAAATAATAAATATAAGAGCAAAACCTCAACTGTACCTGTCGTTTCGCCACGGATAGGCAGTGTTTGAATAGCCACGTTCTTCCCAAAAACCCAATTTATTTTTAGGCATAAATTCGATGCGTTTTATCCATTTTGAGCCTTTCCAAGCATACAGTTGAGGCGTAATCATCCGTAGCGGTCCGCCGTGTTCTTTGGGCAGTGGTTGCCCAAAAAGTGTATGCACGAGCATCACATCGGGTTTGAGGGCTTCTTCGAGCGATAGATTGGTCGTGTATGTATCGTATCCGTAGCACATTACGTGTGTAGCGGTATCTTTGGGCATTACTAAGGCTGCTAAATCCATAAACCGAACTCCTCGCCATTCAACCCCGAGCTTCGACCAAGTAGTTACACAATGAAAATCACTTACGTCGTCGGTTTGTGGTAGTGCCATTAGGTCATCCCAAGATAAAACGATTTTGTTTTCGACCTCACCATCAATCGTCAATCGCCATTTATCCATCGGAATCGACGGATGATAGCCTAAATCTAAAACCGGGAATTTGTGTGTAATATATTGCCCTACTGGCAATTCGGGCATCCCGTGGCGATTCGTCGGGCCAGTTCCTTGTGGCTTCGAGTCACTCATTGAGGGTGTTTCTTGTATTTTGGCTTCAAACCGAGCTTTTAGCTTCATTCTTGCCTCAATAATTTTATCTAATTTTTCGTTATTATCCATCGCACTATACTTATCTAAGAGCCTTTTTAGTACTGATTATCAATCAATATGTACCATTTAAACATAAAAAATGGCTTTAATGTTACTTTAATAAAGATTTTTATTCAAAATAAAGGCGAATATCAAACAACCTTATATATTTGCACACTTTTTTTCACAAATTTTTCCTGCAATGGAATCCCAATTACATTCAAATGGTAACGGTAATGGCAACGGACACGGCCACCACCATCTCGACAAAGTATCTGCCGCTGGTTTGTTAGTAGCTCTTGGAATTATTTACGGCGACATCGGAACCTCTCCACTATATGTTTTAAAAGCGATTGCTGGCACTGAACCAATCAACGAAGAAATTATCTTTGGAGCATTATCTTGTATTATCTGGACGTTAACCCTGCAAACAACCGTCAAGTATGTTATCCTGACGCTTCGTGCTGATAATAAAGGCGAAGGTGGTATTTTGGCCCTTTTTGCGTTAGTTCGTCGCCATGCTAAGTGGCTCACGATACCCGCAATTTTGGGTGCGAGTGCTTTGCTTGCCGATGGTATCATTACACCACCGATTTCGGTTACGTCTGCCATTGAAGGCTTGAGAATAAAGTTTCCTGAAATCACACAAGATACCATCGTTGAGATTGTTATCGGAATCCTTTCGGCTTTGTTTATTCTACAAATCCTCGGCACCAAAAGGGTGGGTTTTCTTTTTGGCCCGTTTATGATGATTTGGTTTAGTATGTTGGCTACTCTTGGGTTAATGTGGATTCTAAAAGACCCGAGTGTTCTGAAAGCTGTAAATCCTGCCTATGCTTACGATTTGCTGGTTCGTCATCCGGGTGGATTTTGGTTGTTAGGCTCGGTCTTCTTGTGTACCACCGGAGCCGAAGCCTTGTATTCTGATTTAGGTCATTGTGGACGTGGAAATATTCGTATTTCATGGATTTTTGTTAAACTTTGTTTGATTCTGAATTATCTCGGGCAAGGTGTTTACGTGATGAGTTTAAAAGGGCAGATGCTCGGCGACCATAACCCATTTTATAGCCTGATGCCTGAATGGTTTTTGCCAATCGGTATTTTTATTGCTACATCGGCCGCAATTATTGCAAGTCAGGCCTTGATAACTGGCTCATTTACTTTGATTTCTGAGGCTATTCGCTTAAATTTTTGGCCTAAAGTCAAAATTAATTTTCCATCTGACCATAAAGGACAAATCTATGTTCCATCTATCAATATATTATTGTGGATTGGATGCGTTGCGGTTGTACTCTATTTTAAAGAATCAACAGCTATGGAAGCTGCCTACGGCTTGGCAATTACCCTTACGATGTTGATGACCACGATTTTGATGGCGTATTATCTCTACGCCAAAAAATATAATATGTGGGGCGTTGTGGCTTTTATGTTAGTGTATTTTGCAATTGAGATTTCTTTCTTAATTGCCAATCTCGAAAAATTCCCACACGGAGGCTTCGTATCGCTCATTATTGGAGGTCTGATAGCATTTGTGATGTATATTTGGATTAAAGCGTTTAATATCAAAATGCGTCTGACCGAATACGAGAAATTAGATAAATATACAGAGTCGCTCAAAGAACTTAGCTCTGATATTACTGTGCCAAAATATGCTACCCATTTAGTTTTTATGAGTAATGCGTCTCGTTCTTCGGAGATTGAAAATAAAATTATTTATTCGATATTCCAAAAACGTCCCAAGCGTGCCGATGTCTATTGGTTTGTACACGTAGATACCGTTGATGACCCCTACACAATGGAATACAAAGTCATGACTATTGCCGACGATGATGTCTATAAAGTAAATTTTAGATTGGGTTTTAGGGTACCAAACAAAATAAATTTGTATTTTAGAAAGGTACTCGAAGACATGGTAAAATGTGGCGAAGTGGATATCAGGAGCCGCTACGAGTCGCTGAATAAACACAACGTAATCGGTGATTTTAGGTTCGTTGTTCTCGAAAAATTCCTCTCTTACGATAATGAATTACCACTATGGGAAAACCTCATCATGAAGGCCTATTTCTTTATCAAGCAATACACGCCATCCGAAGATAAATGGTTTGGGCTTGATACAAGTGCCGTGAAGGTCGAAAAAGTACCATTAGTTATTCGTCCGACAGAAAATGTTGGTTTGAAACGGATTCCTTGGAATTAATCGTGTAATTGACCTCTGATTTTTACTATAAATCAATTAGAAATGGTTTTACGGTTTTGTAGCTAAAGACTCACAAACCGTGAAACCAAGAAACTCAAAATAAATGAAATTACTCATCACTGGCGGAGCAGGTTTTGTAGGCTCGGCATTGGCATTAGAACTAAAGAAAAATTACCCATCTTACGAAATAATCTGTCTTGATAACCTTCGTCGTAAAGGTTCAGAGTTAAACGTGGCTCGCCTTGCAAAAGCTGGAATCCAGTTTATACACGGCGATATTCGTAGCAAAGAAGATTTTGATGCACTCCCCGATGTCGATAGTATTATCGAGGCATCGGCCGAGCCTTCGGTTTTGGCTGGTATCAATGGTGGTACGCCCGATTACCTGATTAATACTAATTTATTCGGTACGGTCAATTGCTTAAATTATGCAACTCGCTGCAAAGCAAATTTTATTTTCTTATCCACGAGCCGCGTGTATCCAATCAAAACGATTGAGAAATTAGATTTTATCGAATCCGAAACCAGATTTGAACTGACTGATAATCAATCTATTAAAGGGGTCTCGGCCAAAGGAATCGCCGAGGATTTTCCGCTGGATGGAGCAAGGTCTTTGTACGGTACAACTAAGTTGGCTTCTGAATTATTGATTCAGGAATACAACGAATTCTATGGACTAAAAACCGTTATCAATCGTTGCGGTGTCCTGACTGGCCCATGGCAAATGGGTAAAGTTGACCAAGGGGTGATGGTGCTTTGGATTGCTAAACACTTCTTTGAGCAAAAATTGGCTTATATCGGCTACGGCGGAAACGGCAAACAAACCCGTGATATGCTTCATGTGCGAGATTTGTACCGCCTGATTGATTGGCAATTACATAATATTGATAAAGTAAACGGCGAGATTCTGAACGCTGGCGGAGGTGTAGAGGTGAGTGCCTCGCTGCAAGAATTGACCAAAATTTGTCAGAAAGTTACCGGCAAAACAATCCCGATTAACCAAATTACCGAAAATCGCCCGGCTGATATTCGTCTCTATGTAACGGATAATACCAAGGTTACGAACCTGACAGGCTGGAAACCCGAAATCGGTATTGAGCAGATTGTCGAAGATATTACACAGTGGCTTACAGAGAACCGCGAAGCTCTTGAGTCGATTTTGAAATAAGTTTTCTTCTAACACTGATAGGACTCAAGCCCCTATCAGTGTTAGAAATTATCTACTTCCATTTTTTCTCAATGTCTTCGAGGCTCATGCCTTTGGTCTCGAAGACAATAAATTTAGCAAAGAGCAACCCCACAATTACTACCCCCATGTAAATCATAAAGATTCCTCCGTTGGTTCCTAAGCTCGTTGCGGCCAGCATCGGGAAAGAAAGACTCACCCAAAAATCGAAAAACCAGTGATAAAAACTACCCATACTGGTTGCGAATCCTCGAATACGAAGTGGATAAACCTCCGAAATCAATAACCAACCGAGCGGCCCGAGGCTGATGGCAAAAAAGAAAATATAGACATAAACGCCTCCGATTGAAAGTACTTTCAACAGGTCGGTACCGAGCGAATCCTTGTTATAAAAAGCGTATGCAACGACCCCGAGCGAGATGGCCGTGCCGATGAGACCAGTATATAAAAGTGGTTTACGGCCAAGTTTATCTAAAAACACAACCGCTACCAAAGTAGAAAGTGTATTGACTACTCCGACCCCGACCGTTGCCAAAGTTGAGGTAGTTTCTAAGTCGAATCCTGCCATCGAAAAGATGGTTGTCGAATAATAAATGACGGCGTTGATTCCAGAAAACTGTTGAATCAAGAAAATACCAATCCCGATTATCAACGGAATCCGTAGTTTTTTAGTGAATAATTCACCAAAACCCGCTTTTTGTTGTTTTTCTTGCTCAAAACTTTCTTTGAGTCTTCTGTATTCATCTTCGGCAAGCGATGCTCCGTTTATATCGGCCAAAACCTTTTTAGCTTCATCGTTTCGACCTTTACTGATAAGCCATCTTGGGCTTTCGGGAACGAAGAACATCCCGACCAAAAGTACGATTGCGGGTAAAAAACCCGCCCAAAACATCATTCGCCAACCCTCGGTCTCTTTGGCGAACAGAAATCCAATAACATACGAAACCAAAATGCCGATGGTAATGGCAAACTGAAAAAACGTAACTAAGCGTCCACGAATGTTAGATGGTGAAATTTCGGCAATGTAGAGTGGTACCGACGACGAGACTATCCCGATTGCTAAACCAAGTATGAATCGACCAAACAAAAGCATTTCGGCTGAGTTTGCTATTGCGGTCAGAATCGAACCCAAACAAAATACAATTGCCGCCAAGACATTGATTTTTTTACGTCCTAATGAGTCAGTTAAAAGGCTACTGATAAATGGCCCGACCATCCCACCAACCAAAACGGCACTGACTATCCAGCCTTCGAGCTGCGGACTAACCGTAAAATCTTTTTTGATGAATGGCATCGCTACATTGATTACACCCGTATCGAAACCAAAAAGAAGGCCACCAGTGGCGGCAATTGCGGCAATAAAATATAAAAAAATGGTTTTGTTTATCATAGGTAAGGGGTTTAGGTTAATTAAATGCAACTTACAACACTTTTACTTTTTTTTGAAAGGATTTTTGTAAATTTGGAAACCCAGTATTCCATTATGCCAATGCTTTTATGAATAAAATTATCATTTTGTCTTTGATTAGCTTTGTAAGTATTGCTCAAAACACACTCCTTAAAGGTAAGGTGCTTGATGCCGAAACCCAACAACCACTGCCCTTTGTGAATGTTTTTGTGGCAAATACCACCAAAGGCACATTTAGCGATACGACTGGGGTCTTTACATTCTCGAATCTTCCAATCGGAGCATATACGTTGGTGGCTTCGATGGTTGGGTATAGTTCACAGTCAATCAAAGTAGTTTTTACCGAAGAAAACCGTAGTCAAGAGATAAATTTTACGCTCAGAAATGAAGCCCGCTCGCTCGAAGAAGTCGCCATAAAAACCAAACGTGATAAAACGTGGGAGAATAACCTCAAACAGTTTCGACGGGTTTTCTTGGGGCATCGTGATAATACCAAACTCTGCAAAATCAAAGACGAATACCTGATAGATTTTTATGAAACAGACGGCAAACTATTGGCTCGAAGTAATAATCCACTACAAATCGAAAACCGAGCTTTGGGCTACAACATCACATTTATCTTGAAAAAATTCGAGAGTTCCAAAACCGATTTTCTGATTGCGGGCGATGCTTTTTTTGAAGAATTAGTACCCGTTGATGCCCTCGAAAAAGAAATTTGGCGAAAGAGCCGATTAGAGGCCTATCGGGGTTCTCTCAATCATTTTCTGCAATCGCTGGCCCGAAACACCACCACCGAAGACGGTTTTGTGATTTATGCCTACAAGCGTGGCAGTGATAAAACGATTACTAATAGTTTTTCGCACAATATCGACCTCGCTAACTTGCTCGAAAAAGTATCGCCTCAGTCGGTTCTGAAAATCGAAGGGCAGGCTTATAAATTAGATTTATCTCGTAAATTGGAGGTGCATTACCTTCCCAAAGACGACGACGCCAAGGTTTACATTGATATTGGGCATGAGGTTTCGCAAATCGAGTCCAAAAACTCGTTTGTTACGTTCAATACAAGCGGTACATTCCAAGACCCGTATTCGGTGATAGCCCACGGGGCATTCAATCATTATCGGGTTTCGGAGATGCTTCCGCTCGATTTTCAACCCAATATCAAAGACTTGTTAGTAAGCCAAATCGCTACTACTAATACCTCTAATTATTTTACCAATTTACAAGAACGAGTAGTACTTCACACCAATAAATCAAACTACCGTCTGGGCGAGACCCTATGGTATAAAACCTACCAAGTTTACACCAGTCCTGTTTATAGAGATGCCGTCAGCAAGATTGTTTATGTAGATTTGATTTCGCCCGACCAAGAAATCGTTGAGTCTCAAATGCTCAAAACCCAAAATGGCGTTGCGTGGGGGCAGATTACGCTCAATGATACACTGCCTGCTGGCAATTATTTCTTGAGAACTTACACTCGTTGGATGCAGAATTACGATGATTCGACCCAGACCGTTATCGAAATCCCGATTTTGGATAAAACCAGAAGTCTCGAATCACCCATCCAGAATCCTACTCAAAACTCTGCAATTCAGGTATCGACCAATAAAAATACATTCAAGAAAAACGACAATATTAACCTCATTATCAATACTTTGCCGTATCAGTCTCTTTCGGTTTCGGTTACGCACGAAAACAGCGTGAAGTATTATCCTGAACTTAAACCTACTTATTTTTTGCGAAAAGCCATCGAAATTGAGCAAATTGTGTATCCGCCCGAGACCAGAAAGGTGCTTCTCGGTAAAGTAAAGGATGCTCGTGGTAAGCCGATTCAAGCCAATGTAATGGTTATACGCAAAGATACCTTTTTGTTAGATAACTACATGGCCGATAAAGATGGGGAGTTTTTGATAGAAAGTGTCATTACTAAAGATACCCTCGTGATAGATGTATTGGCCAATGACCAAAAAGGTAAACCGATTTCGGATATAAGTGTTAGCCTGCCCGACCCCATGCCTTTCAGTTATAAAAAAACGCAAAAAATTCAGAAAATTGTAGAAGACCCAACCGGTGGCTTTGATTTTGGGCAGGTTGTGGGCCAAGTCATTAGTTTGGGCGAGGTCTCGGTTAAGGCCAAACGTAAAGATACCACCCAAATATTGCGTATGCACAAGATTTTTGGTAAGCCTACTTACGAATTTACCAGCAAAAATGTCAGTTTTGATGGGCGTTTTCATTTTATATTGGCTTTGCAAGGGCGAATTGCTGGGCTGGAGATTTTCTTTGATGCAGCCACTGGGCAAGTCCGTTTTAGGTCATTGAAGCACGGCGATTGGCAACCCGTCATTTGGCTTGATGGGGTTCGATACGAAGATATCAATCGGTTGAATTTTCTGACGAGCGATATGATTGCCCGTGTGGATGTGTATCGAACCAACTCAGCAATGATTGTGCCGGGTCGAAGTGCTGGTCTGATTGCGATTTATACCAAAGCATTTGTTGCTGGTGATGATTTGGCAATCGTCGATACGCCTCCTGCCGACGGAATACGGAGGTTTAAATTTAATGGGTTTTCTAAACCAAAAAATTTCCATTTGCCTGATTATGAGCAAGACAAAGATAAAATGAATTATTACGAAAACCGCTCGACGATTTACTGGAACCCTGACCTAAAGACCAATAATTCGGGGCAAGCCGATGCGGTTTTTCCAGCCATTGGTAAATCTGGCAAATACCGAGTAGAGGTAGTTGGATACGACGAAAATGGCAAAGTTATAAAGACTGAATCCAGTTTTGAAATTTTATAGTTTCAGAGCATCTCTTCGGTATTCACGTGGACTTTTGCCCAAAATCGCTTTAAATGTTTTATTAAAATGTGAAATATTATTGAATCCACTCTCAAAACAAACATCGGCGATTGGCACATCTTCGTTGAGCATTCGGCAGGCTTGATTCACCCTAAATTCGTTCACAAAATCGGTGAATGTTAGGTGGGTCATCTTCTTAAAATACCTACAAAAAGACGGAACCGTCAGGCTTGCTACATCGGCAACTTCTTGAATATTAATTGGTTTCTTGAAATTTTGCTCAACGTACCGATACACCCGATTGATGCGTTCTTCGTCTTTATGATTAAAATCAAATTTGGTTCCGTCGGCATTTAGCAGTAAAAATTCTTCGGTCGTAGCCAATGTTTGAAAAATACTCAAAATTTCAATCAATCGTTCAAATTGGCTCAGATTCGGCAGTTTCAAGATACGCTCGGCAACCACTTTTTTGGTTTGTCCATAAAAATGAATACCTTGTCGAGAGCGTTCAAAAAGACGTTTCACAGCTTTCATTTCGGGGGCTTCTAAGAAACCCTCGCCCAAAAAATTCTCTCGGAGCTGCACCACAATCTCCTCGTGTTCGCCCACAACACCGTATCCAAAACCCGAATGTGGTAGGTTTGGACCAATAAAGACCAATTCGCCCTCTTCATAATTGCCGAGGTGATTGCCCACGTGGCGTCTGCCCGAGCCTTTATTGACATACACAATCTCGTATTCGGGATGGTAATGCCAAAAAAACTTATCTCCTTCAGATTGCGAATGAATGATTTTAAATGAGCTACCCTCGTCGGGTTGGATTTTTTCGTAAGCTACTTTCATGCCCTATTACCATTATACGTAATTCAAAGATAATAATTATGATAATACAGCACAAGTATTTGATAATGATGGAGTAGTTTTTAAAGGTAAAATAGTACAACTTTGTATCATCAAAACGAGACTTTCTCTGACGAATATATACTTACACCTATGATGCAAAAACGAGCGGCAAAACTGCTCGTTTTCTTTTTATGTATTTGCCAGAAACTCAACCAATTTGGCTACCGAATGCCCACGGTGACTGATTGGGTTTTTCTCATCCATCGTCATTTCAGCAAAAGTTTTATCGAAGCCCTCTGGTACAAAAACTGGGTCATAGCCAAAGCCTCCGTTTCCTCTTAATTCGTCAATGATTTTTCCACGAACAATTCCTTCAAATTGATTGATTTTTCCGTCTAAAATCAACGTAATAACCGCCCTAAACTGAGCCGAACGGTTTTCTATGCCTTCGAGGTTTGCCAATAATTTTTCGATGTTTTTGGCATGGCTTCGTTCTTCGCCAGCGTATCTTGCCGAATACACACCCGGCTCACCGCCCAAGGCATCTACTTCGAGACCCGAGTCATCAGCAAAACAATTGATACCGTAATTGTCATAGACAAATTGGGCTTTTTGGAGCGAATTGCCCTCCATCGTAGGTTGCGTTTCGGGGATTTCGTCAAAACAGCCAATTTCTTCGAGTGTTACTAATTCAAATTTATTACCTAAAATAGCCTGTAATTCTTCGATTTTGTGGCGATTATTGGTTGCCAAGCAGAGTTTCATGAATTGAATTTTGATTTTGAAGATGCCAAGTTACTATCTGAAACTGTACCAAACAACCAGACCTCGCAGATATTGCTAAACTGCGAGGTCTGGGTTATGTTAGACAATGACACGTCTCTACTTACGAGGTACGGGCGGAATGATTCCTTTCATTTCGAGGGTACGAATCTTCTGCTTGATGGCATCTCTCGTACGGTCTAAAGCCTTTGCCAATTCGGGTTTTGCCATCGTAGGGGCATATTTAATGAGCAATTGGAGGTCTTCTTCCGACCACGGCTTGTTATTGTTTTTAGGTGTTTTTTTCTTAGCCATATTTAATGAAATTTGCGATTGAAAAATCTACAACAACAAATTTGACAGGTTGATATTAATAAATTTTAGGAAATTTTTTAGGGTTAGATTCTGTCATTATTTCGTATGCCGCATCAAATATAGTATCGGTATTTGGTTTTGAAAAATAATCTCCGTCCGAACTATACGCAGGCCTGTGCGGTTGTGCCGCTATGGCAATCGGTTTTGAGTCAAGATAACGATAAGCATTTTGGCCGTCTAAGACTTGTTGCATCATAAATGCCGATGCTCCGCCCGGGACATCCTCATCGGCAAAAATCACCCGATTGGTCTTCTTGATTGATTCTACAATCTTATTGTTAATATCAAATGGCAATAACGACTGTACATCAATTACCTCAACGCTGATACCCACTTTTTCGAGTTCGGTGGCGGCTTCCATAACGATTCGGCACATCGAGCCGTAAGTTACAATCGTGATGTCGGTTCCTTCTTTGATTGTTTCGGGTACACCAAGCGGAACACAGATTTCGCTTAGGTTTTTGGGTAATTTCTCTTTTTGACGGTAGCCATTCAAGCACTCAACAATCAGTGCGGGGTCGTCGCCTTTCATGATGGTATTGTAGAATCCGGCGGCACGAACAAAATCTCTCGGAACAAGCACATGAACCCCTCTCAATGAGCCAAGCATAACCGACATCGGCGAACCCGAATGCCAAATACCTTCGAGGCGGTGTCCACGTGTACGGATAATAAGCGGTGCCAATTGCCCACCGGCCGTACGATAACGTAGCGAAGCTAAGTCGTCGGTAAGGGTATCGAGGGCATAATAAATATAATCAAAGTACTGGATTTCGACAATCGGGCGTAATCCACGCATGGCGGCACCGATTCCTTGACCGATGATGGTTGTTTCTCGAATACCCGTATCGGTGATTCTGATTTCGCCGTATTTTTCCTGTAATCCTACAAATCCTTGGTTTACATCGCCGATTTTTCCCACGTCTTCGCCCAGAGCAAAAATCCTTGGGTCTCGGGCAAATAATTGGTCGAAATACGTATTGATTATCTCTCGGCCATCAACTGTTGGGGCTTCGGAATCGTAAACGGGCTTGACTTCTTTGACATTCATTGGCGAAGTCGGGAAGTCGCTGTAAAGATGCGTATTGTAGCGTTCGGCGTTTTGAGCTTTGGTACGCTCAATCCACTTCAAAAGCCCTTGTTTGCTTGGTATATTCTCAAAACGCAGGAGGTGCATCGCTTTTTTTACTGCCGAAATGGCATCACGACGCAGTGCGTTTGGTGTTTTTTCTAACTCTTCACGAATCTTAGCAACCTCTTTACCGTTTTGGCTCTCGGTGGCCACTACTTTTAGTAAATTGAGAGCTTCGTCAAAATCGGCTTGTAGCGATTTTCGGTACTCGTTCCATGCTTTGGCACGACCATTTTTGGCAACTTCTTTAGCTTTATTCTCAATCTCGTCTAATTCTTCGTTGGTGGCGTAGCCATTCACCAAAATCCATTCTTTGAGTTTTACATTACAATCGTATTCATGCTCAAAATCTAATCTTTCTTTAGACTTGTAACGCTCGTGCGAACCCGAAGCCGAGTGACCTTGCGGCTGAGTAACCTCATAGACGTGCATCAATACCGGTACGTGTTCGTCGCGGGCTACTCGTGCGGCTTTTTGGTAGGCTTCTACGAGTTCGAGATAATCCCAGCCTTTGGCCGTAATGATTTCCAAGCCTTTGCCGTCTTCGTTGCGTTGAAAACCCGCCAGAGCCTTCGAGATACTACTTTTGGTTGTTTGGTATTCGATAGGTACTGAGATTCCGTATCCATCGTCCCAAACCGAAAAAATAACGGGTACTTGCAGAACCCCAGCGGCATTGATTGCCTCAAAAAACATCCCTTGTGAGGTAGAGGCATCGCCAATGGTGGCAAAACAGATTTCGTTACCGTTTTTTGAGAATTTTGTGTATTGTTTTAAATCAGGATTTTGTCTGAATAGCTTGGAAGCGTATCCTAAACCCACCGAGCGTGGAATCTGCCCAGCGGTTGGCGAAATATCGCAAACCTGATTGTACATTTCGGTCTGATTGAGCCACTCGCCTTTGTCGTCAATCCAACGATTGCCATAGTGAGCATTCATCGAGCGGCCACCTGTGAATGGGTCGTGGGCCAAATCGGCATGGGCATATAGCTGTGCAAAGAATTGCTGCCACGTAATCTCGCCGACTGCCGCTACGAATGTTTGGTCTCTGTAATAACCCGACCTAAAATCGCCCTTTCGGAATACCTTTGCCATTGCCAATTGGGCAACTTCTTTTCCGTCTCCGAAGATACCAAATTTGGCACGCCCCATGAAGACATCTTTTCGACCAAGATAGCTTGCTTCTCTACTTTCGCAAGCGATTCGATAGTCATTCAGTACTTCTTCACGAGTCAGAATGACATCTGCGGTTGTTATTAGGTCAATCAGTTCGGACATATATCGAGCTAAGAATTACGATTTATGATTTTCTTATGGCGATGTAACTTTATGATAGATGGGCATACTCCTGACACGCTTAAAATGGCTCTACCTTGCCAGTCGAAAATCGTTATTGTTTGTATGATAAAGTGTAATAATCTTCGGTTAAAATTATGAATTTAGATACTTTAGAAAAGACAATTATTGATATTATTCATTACAAACCCAAGTTTGGGAGTATCTTTTCTGAGTAGTTATAACTAATACATAATTGATAGACGCAAAATAATTAGTATGACAACTAATTTTGATGTAAAGTTAATATAAAATATTCTAATTTTACAAATTATAGACCCCTTGAAATGAGTGAGTAAGGTAAGTTTGGGGTTTTGAGAAATAAAATTTTAGTTTGGTATCAAGTTTGTTAATGACTTGTTAAAAATTTGTGTAGCAGATGTGTTTATATTTCTTTTGTATCGGAAATTTAAACATAATACATAATTCAATCAAAATTTAAACTTTTACGACAATGAAAAAGATTTTTGCAACCGTAGTAGTAATGCTTGCCTTTGTGGCGGCAACCCAAGCACAAGGTGTATTGAAGTTCAACAAAGAAGTACACGATTTTGCTAAAGTAGAAGAAGGCCCATTGGCAACTTACAATTTTGAAGTAACAAA
>JALOLV010000319.1 GCA_025455785.1 Spirosomataceae bacterium
CTAATCCAAGAAAAGAGCTTAAAGAGCTTATACATGGATTATTAGGAAAGCACGTAAGTCGGAATCCCTGTTTCTATCATTGAGACAGGGATTTTTTTTATGTATCTTTGCAGTCTTTAATCAAACGACTTGAAAAGTCGTTTTACAAATACGATGACGAAGTTTCAGAAAAACATAGATGTAACAAATAAAAAAGCGGGTTTTGAGTTTTTCTTTCTCGAAAAATACACAGCGGGCGTTGTGCTGACTGGCACAGAGGTTAAGTCTATCCGAATGAATAAATTTAACATGGGCGATGCCTACTGTTTTTTTCAGGATGGCGAATTGATTTTGAAGAATCTCAATATCTCGAAGTACGAACACGGAACCTACCTAAACCACGAGCCACTCCGTGATAGAAAACTGCTTTTGAAGCGTAAAGAACTCCGTAAATTAGAAAATAAACTGACCGATAAAGGATTGACGATTATCCCGACTCGTCTTTACATCAACGAAGGCGGGTTTATCAAAATAGATATTGCACTTGCAAAAGGTAAAAAACTCTACGACAAACGCGATTCTATCAAAGAAAAAGATGTCATGCGTGAGCGTCAGCGAGCGAGTATTGATTTGCTGGATTTAAGGCTAAAAAGCAACAGAAGTTTAAAGAATCAATAATTTTTAATTTTTTCTTTACGTTGTCTTGCGTGGAATTCTGATTTTTTTATTGTATATTGCTTAGCAAATAAACATAACTCAGAACGACATTATGGGCAGGAAAGTCTTAGTCTTAAATTCTGATTACAGTGCCTTGAGTATTTGCACAGTTCCGAAGGCTTTTTTATTGGTGTATCTCGAAAAAGCAGATTTGGTTGCTGAATCTTCTACGGCACAATTGCACACCATCAATGCTACTTATCCAATGCCCTCGGTGATTCGGCTTCATAAATACGTGCATGTGCCATACAAAGGCGTGATGCTCAGCCGACAGAATGTTTTTAGGCGGGATAGTAACAAATGTGTTTATTGCGGAAGCCACGAAGACCTCACACTCGACCACTTAATCCCGAAATCTAAAGGTGGTAAAACCAATTGGGATAACCTCGTAACCGCCTGCCGCCGCTGCAACTCCCGAAAAGGCGACAATACTCCTGAAGAAGCAGGATTGAAACTCCCTCGAAAGCCTTTTAAACCTTCATTCATTATGTTTTTGAGAGACTTCTCGGGCTCTATCGAAGAGAACTGGATTCCGTATTTAGGTATGAAAGATAGATGATTTGGGCGAATACGATTCGCCCCTATAGATATTCTATTTTATTCTGATTTTGAGTGTTTTTGGAGCCTCGAATACCGAATTACTCATAAACTTCAAAAAGTATTCTCCTGCTGGCATCAGCGATAAATCGAGTATTTGCCTCTGGCTAAAGTCTGGAAGCGAATAGGCTCCAATTCTTTTGCCCAATGGCGTGAAAATCTCTACATACATATCACCGATATTCTCTTTGGCTTCGAGATACAGCTTGCCATCAACGCTGGGGTTTGGATATACACTCAAAAGCGGAAAAGCAGGGTCTGGAATAAATGACACAACACCAGATGATTGCGAGCGGCAAGTAAGACTTTGGTTATTGGACAATGAATAAAAGCGGCTGATAACTACACTAAAGAATCCTTGCTGTGAGGCTTTTATGTTTTGCCCTCTTTGGGGTTGTACAAATGCGTCGCGTTTCCACTCAAAAGTATCGTTTGGTTGTAAATCGCTCGACTTTGCTTGAAGTGTGAATGTCCCGATTTGGACAATCTCTGGCGTTGCTGGTCGAGGTTTGATTGAGATGGACACTGGTTCAGAATACGGAGAATAGCACCCATTATTATCTCTGATTCGTACTCTCAAATTGTTGTATTCTCCGGCTTTCGATAGAACAATCAACTGCGTACTGTCTTTATTGGGACTATCCCAAAATGATTTATAAACCGGAATCGACGATGCCAGCGTAATATTATCACCTTCGCAAGCACTTGACTGCCCACCATAAATTATGGAGGGTTGTACTGGCAACGGAAAAATAACGGTCGAAATAGCATTCGATGCAGCAGTTGCACAACCTTGTTGTGTGATTCCGCTGACGGTGAAACTCCCCTGAGTTTTGATGGTAATTGTTTTTGTCGTATCGCCAGTACTCCATCGTACTCTTTGCAAATCAGTATTAGCAGTTAATTCAACTCCATTGCCTTGGCAAAACGAAGTGGCACTTTTGGCAAAAATCGTTGGCGATGCCTCTAAAGCCAAGAAGTTGGTATTGATAGTAGTACTTAATGCGTAATTGCCCGTGGCATCTCTTAGCAAGGCTGAGAAGTTACCAGAATTGACAGATATTTCTTTAGCAGTAGCACCGTTGCTCCATCTGTAAGATTGGTAATTACTTGATGTTGAGATAGTTATGTTATTATTTGGGCCGCACTTGGCTTGTATGGATACCAACGCCGAGCCTGTATGCGGAGTCGAATTATTGAAGAAATTATCATCCATTCGGGTGTTCCATGCTCTTGCCAATTGCGTAAGGCCAGCCCAATTGGGTGTGATATTGGCAAAGTGGATGCCATCTAAACGAGCATCGATACCATCGGTCGATGGCCCTTCAAAAACGTTAAGTTGTGGTGTGTTGATTACTTTGGTTTGAGCATTTATGATAGCCGATGAAGTGATACCGGGGTAGGTGTATGAAACTTTGGAGACAATCCAACTGATGTTTTTACCTGCGTGTTGGCGGCTCAACTCTATCAATTTTTGGAGATTGGCCGCATAAACTGCTTCGGTTGTTTTGCTTGGGCTGGTATCGGTTTCGCCTTGGTGCCACAGTATGGCTCGAATCCCTAAAACTGATATGTATTGATTGAGTACATTTTTTAGGTTTAAGTACGGAAATCCTTTCGGGAAATTACCCGAGCCATCTACATTAACCGTTGTTAGTCCTTCGGCACTTTCACGCCAATTGGTGATGGTTGAGCCTTCCCAAGCGGCATTAAAAAATATAACGGGTACATTGAGGCGAGCCGTAAGTAAATCGCCGAGTTCGCCCCAGCACCACGAACTCTCACCAAAAGGAGAAATGTACGTTTCTTTTTCTAAATGCGTAAATGTAAAGCCAAATGGTAACTCTGATTGAGCATTGATATTGTAAAACTCTATTGTATTGACACGGTCATCGTTTGCTTTTTTCTCACCATAATTTCTGCGTCCACGAGCGTTTGATTGCCCAGCCACAACAAAAACCTCACCGATACCGATACGGTCGGTAGCTGTACTTTCTATAACCTGTTCTTTGCTGATGGCTCTTACTTCGAGCCTATACCAGCCACCTGTACCTTTGAGTTTGCCCGAATATACTCCCGAAGTCGGATTCGACTGTATAAGCGTCCAAGTAGTGGCCGTACCTTGCCCAGTTGTCATTGGCAGAAGTCTTGCTTCGATTCGGTCGGCAATTTTTCCGATATTACCAGTAATATAAATGTCGGCAGAGTTGGTTTTGTCTCGCTGAAAAGTAGCCCTCGCAGTCGGAAAATTGATAGTAATTTGTGAAAAACTATTTATTGCAGAAAAGGTTATCAGCAGCAATAGTGTTAATTTTTTCATAGGTAATAAACTTCCTAACGTCAAAAAGGTAAAGATATATTTATACAAATAAATCCTCCAAAATTAAATATTTTGGGCAAATAAAACAAGCCTCACAGAGTGAATACCCTATGAGGCTTGTAGCTAATGGCACAACTTATATCATATATTTGAGGCGAATAACTTCTTTTTCGCTCAAGAAACGCCATTTGCCACGTGGTAAGTCTTTTTTGGTAAGACCTGCGTAGGTAGTTCGGTCGAGTTTTAATACTTCGTATCCGAGATGCTCAAAAATACGACGCACGATGCGATTGCGTCCGCTATGAATCTCGATTCCGATTACCTCTGCATCAGGTGTTACGATTGCCAAGTCATCGGCTTTGATAAACCCATCTTCTAATTCAAAACCTTTCTTAATCAATTCAAAATGCTCGTTAGAGATAGGTTGATTTAGCTCAACTTGGTAAATCTTCTTGATATTATTTGATGGATGCGAAAGTTTTTCGGCCAATTCGCCATCATTTGTGAGAAGCAATAAACCCGTAGTATTTCTATCCAAACGACCAACCGGATAAACCCTCTCCGAACACGCATCCGAAACCAAATCCATGACGGTTTTACGTTCTTCGGGGTCTTCAGTTGTGGTGATAAAATCCTTCGGTTTGTTCAATAACAAATAAACCAATTTCTCTGGATTTAGGATTTTCTTACCGTACTTGACCACATCGTCACGCTTAACTTTGTAGCCCATCTCGGTAATGGTTACGCCATTGACAGAGATTTGACCCGATGCGATGAATTCATCTGCTTCACGGCGTGAACACAAACCAGCATTGGCAATGTAGCGATTCAAGCGGATTTCTTCGTTAACTTCTTCAAGTTCTTCTTGGATAATCTGCTTTTTGGCTTTTAGAGGCAAGCCATCTTTGTTGTTGCGGTAGTTGTATTTGGGTGGCTGAACACT
>JALOLV010000320.1 GCA_025455785.1 Spirosomataceae bacterium
AAAATCTTTGTAATAACGGTTGTCGAGTTTGGCTTCTTTGTCGAATTTGATGTACTCATTAGAAACTTGTTCGTCAGAATTATCCTGAATATGAATCTCGGTGATTGGCTTGTCGGTTTTGTTTTTTAGGATGAAATAACCTTCGGCTGTAAAATCGCGGGTTTCGGGATAAATATCAACATTCAGCTTCGCCTCCGTGATTTTCGGATGATTTATGTACTCAAATTTTTTGAGTGTTTTCTCATAATTGGCTCGCTGTTTTTCGACCTCTTTAGAGTTTTGGTATTTGTTTACAACATTGGTATTGTAATACACATAAGCACCCGAAGACACAAAAACAATGGTCGAGAGTATCAAAGTGTTAAGCGGTATTTCCCAATTCGGAGGCGAAACTTGAAAAGTTCTTCGGTGCCACGTACGGCAAAAAGTACAGCCAAACCAAAAAGAAGGAAAGTAAAGGCCGTCCAATAAGTACTGAGCCAGCTAAATGGCGAAAGGAAGTGTCCGTATTTGTTCATATCCGAGTACGAACCCATATTGGCCGAGTTGAACAATAATAACGAATGTTCAACTCCAAGATTTGAGATAACGGCCATCGCAATAAAAATCACAATCATCACTGCATGGCCAGCTATTTTGTTATTGACCATAATCTGCACAAAAAATGCCATCAATAGCCAAAGGAGCATTCCGTGAATCGTATCGCCAAAAAGACTCGAAAAATATACGCCAATCTCAAAATTGAAATAGCCTTTTGCTGCTTGAGTGATTATTGCCATTAAAATCAGAACAAGTACGATACCTACGTAAGTTACGAGCATAGCCAAAAACTTAGCAATCATCGGTAGGGCAGTGGGTACTGGCATGGCATCGTGGATGAGATTGATTCTGACATCTCTCTCTTTCCAAATCAGTTCGCCAGCGTACATTATCGTGATGATAAAAAAGAAAATCCCGAACGCTCCCTGAATCAGATTTATCATACTGTAAGTGGTCGGAATCAGCTTTGTATCATCAAATGAATCCATCAAAGCGGCATTAAAAATGAATAAAAGTAAGCCCGTTGCCACAATACCGATGAATGGAATATCTCGGATGATGTTTTTGAAATAGAAAATTGTCATTCGGCGTAGCTCCAGTAATTGAGCCGAAAATCCAAAATTGAGAGTAACTTTTGGCAGGGCAATTCTTGAATTTTTGATGAATTCGGTATCTAAACCCGGTTTACGGCGAATAATTGGATTAATGACCTGATTGAACGAGAAGAATCTTAAAGTTGCCAAGAACGCAATGATACCGATGCCAATCCAGATAAGGCGATTGACCAAAACCGCTCCTGCCATTGGTACATTTATGGTGTTTTTCTCTGAGATTGTCCAATATTCAGTAAAAAAATTAAACGCACGCCCTCCGATGGGGTCCACCCACGCAGCAATCTCTTTTTTGTCTAAATCGCCCAAAAGTACGTCGGCAGCTCCTTGCAAAATCAAGAAAAGCATTGCTTGAAGGTAAATAAAGACCATTCGGCGGGATAAGCCACCCACCATAAAAAACAAAGCACCCGTGATAAAGGCATTCGGGATGACAAAGACTAAAAATGGATGCAGGTAATTATATAGACTGAATGCTTGTAGTTTTTCGGGGTCTCGGGCTGGCCAAAAGTCTTCGGTGATTCCGGGCCAGTGAGAACCAAGCATCATACCGAATATGATACCTGACAAAACAAATATAAGAATGACAAATGAACCCAAAAAACGACCAAAGATGTAATCGAACTTGCTTATGGGTTTTGTAAAGAACATTCCTTCGGTCTTGTGTTCAAAGTCTCTGACTATGGCAACGCCCATAATAGCAGATGCCATAAAAGTACCAAAAAACGAAGTGAGAATAAGCATTATGTATGCTATTGTGTATGGGCTATTTTCTTTGAGTTGATTACTAACACCACCGACCTGAATCACGTCTGTCGAGGTTGTGAGAAGGCCAATCAAGACCATTACAAAGAAATATAGCCATGTCGCCATGCGTTTGCGGCGATATTGAAGCTCAAATTTGAATATTTCGTACCACATGGGATGTTAATGACGAATGAGTGAATGAGTGAATTGTGAATTAGCGAATTGTGAATGAGTGAATAGAACCTCACCCCAACCCCTTTCCCGATGGCGAGGGGCTCCTGATATGGAATCACGCAGCCAAGATTTTTGAGAAATAGACATCTTCAAGATTTGGCTCGATGGATGCAAAACCACCGTCGGGCTGAGAATCTGCCAGTATATGTATCACTGGTTCGCCCGCCACCATTCGGTCTGAAATCACATTAAAATTAGATTTATAATCTTCCAATTCGGCTTTTGTAATACGTTTTTTCCATACTTTTCCACCAATTTCATTAATCGCATCATCAGGGCTACCTTTATACATCACCTGACCTCGGTTGATGATAGCCATGTCTTTGCAAAGCTCTTTTACGTCATCTACGATGTGTGTCGATAAAATCACGATTGTATTTTCGCCTAATTCGCTCAATAAATTCAAAAAACGATTGCGTTCGGCGGGGTCAAGACCAGCCGTTGGTTCATCCACGATAATCAATTTTGGATTTGCCAAAAGGGCTTGTGCGATTCCGAAACGTTGCTTCATACCACCCGAATAACCACCTAAATTCTTCTTCCGAGCTTGCCAAAGATTTGTTTTCTGGAGGAGAGTCTCTACAACCTCTTTGCGTTCTTTGCGATTGGTGATACCTTTCAAAACCGCCAAGTGGTCGAGTAGTGTTTCGGCATCAATTTTAGGATAAACGCCAAATTCTTGCGGTAAATACCCCAACACTTTGCGGACTTCTTCTTTTTGGGTCAAAACGTTGATATCGCCGAGTGAGATTTCGCCAGTATCGGGTTCTTGAAGTGTGGAGATGGTACGCATCAGGCTCGATTTACCCGCTCCATTCGGCCCCAAAAGACCAAACATGCCTTGTTCGATTGTAAGGTTCACGTCTTTGAGTGCTTGAACACCATTTGCGTAGGTTTTGTTAAGGTTAGTAATGGTAAGCTGCATAAAATGAAGTATAATTTAAGGGTTTAATGATATTTTTATAAAAATAGCTTAAAATTTGAGCATTTATCTAATCAAATTGATAAAACTCATAAAACAAATGATAAGAGGAGAATTACGGATATTTTAGGATATTTGCAGTTTGAGTTTTCAGCTCGTTTTTCTAAACATAATCAAAAGAAATCGGTGTCGTATCGTAGTAAATTAATCATAGCTTTGGGGCTTGTATATGTAGTATGGGGTTCAACATTTTTGGGAGTAAAATATGCGATGGATACGCTCCCGCCCATGCTTTTGTCTTCAATCCGATTTTTGTTAGGAGGCACAATTCTATTTACGTTTACACTGATTCAAGGAAAAGGATTTCCAACTAAAAATGAATTCTTTGGTGCAGGTTTGGTGGGTTTACTCTTGAGCGGCATCGGCAATAGTGCAGTGGCGTACGCTCTGAAATTTATGCCATCTGGCTTGGTTGCCTTGTTGGTAGCTACTCTGCCCGCTTGGATGATAATTATTGATTTTTTGTTTTTTAGCAAAGAAAAACCAAAACTAATCGGAATCATTGGTCTTTTTATGGGATTCGTCGGGATGGCTTATCTTATCAATCCATCCAATGCCAGTAAAGAAGTGGCGTTGTTTCCTACACTTTTGGTTTTTATTGGCTCAATCACTTGGGCGGCAGGAAGCCTCTTAGCTCCGAATTTATCAAAACCCAAATCTCCGCTACAAGCGACCTCCGTTCAGATGATGGTTGGTGGGGCATTTTCGCTGATTGTTAGCTTAATGACTGAAAATAGCCAACTTCAAAACATTGCCAACATGACCTCCCAAACCTATTTAGCAATGGCTTATTTGATTTTTATTGGCTCATTTATCGGTTACACGGCCTACGTTTGGCTTATCAATAACGCACCAACGCAGATTACTGCAACCTACGCATACGTAAACCCAGTAGTTGCGATGTTTTTGGGGTGGGTTTTTCTGAATGAAAAACTCTCGAATCGCTCTTTGACCGCATCGGCAATTATTTTGGTCGGCGTTGTCTTGATGACTTTGGGTAGAAAGAAGTAGAACGAGTTTTCAACTCGTTTACAAAAGTTTATACCATTCATGCACAATCTCAATATCTTCGGCAAAACCCGCTTTACCCCTTATGAGTTCGTAGAATCTAATACTTTTAACTTCTTTTGAAGATACATTTTGTTTACCAAAAAACTGTTTGGCATCTTCGATATTGTCAATTCGGCTA
>JALOLV010000321.1 GCA_025455785.1 Spirosomataceae bacterium
TCACTTGGCTGGATTTCGTAATTTGTTACTGCCGGAAGTGCATCAATCTTCACTTCAAAATCTGACGCCATTCCTAAATCGTACTCGAAATTGTATTCTTTTTCGTTATCCCAATCAATTTTTCCCGAAATCTCCATATCTGGCATAGCATCGCCAACAACTTTGAGTTTGTTGTCTTTGATATAACTATCTACTGTCTTGCTAACCAAATTGATAACCTCATCAACTTTAATGCTCTTTCCATAAAGTTTTTGGATATACTCTTTTGGCACATGACCAGGGCGAAATCCTTTGATTTGGGCTGTTCTTGTATATTCTTTGATTTTTTTATCAACTTCAGGCTTATAATCAGCCTCAGCGATGCTTACTTTGAGTCTGCCAAGTGTGGCAGAGGTGCGATTAAATGTAGTCTCCATTAAAGAACTAAGATTTGAATGACTCTTTTTAGTTATTAGTTAATCGTTGTTTGTTAATCAAAAATATTCAGATTAACCACGCATTTTAACACTAAACTTGCAGAATCAAGGTTTATTGTCATTAAAAAAACCCTCTAAACACAATGGCTTAGAGGGTTGATTTAGTACGGGTGGAGGGACTCGAACCCCCACGCCTTGCGGCACCAGATCCTAAGTCTGGCACGTCTACCAATTTCGCCACACCCGCAAAAATTTGAGTTTACAAGCTATACATTCGCTGTGAACCTCCCGAATTGGGTTGCAAAATTAAGGACTAATTTTTAAAAGTCAAATACTTAGTAAAATTTATTTTATTTTTTTTTCGCCGAATCGGATTCTCAATATTTTTTCTTTAAATCGTCAAATCAATTTGAAGTAATGATAAATAAATCTCGAAAAAAAATAGCGGTGTACTTTTATTCAATCAGAATTATATTAAATTAGTGTTAGGATTCAGCAAAACACTAAAAGAAATTGGAATTAGCAGGAGAAATGGAAATACTAACCGAAGAAATTAAAAAAACTCCACAAGAAATTCAAGCCGAACACGAAAGAAAGGAGATTTTGACTCGTTATCGTAAAGTCTTGAAAGGTGCAAAGGGCGTGCTGAAAGGTGATGATTTCAAGCAAATCAAAAAAGCTTTTACACTTGCAGTAGAAGCCCACAAAGATATGAGGAGAAAATCGGGCGAACCTTATATTTATCATCCACTCGAAGTTGCCCAGATTTGCGTTGATGAAATTGGCCTCGGGGCTACTTCAATAATCTGTGCCTTACTTCACGATGTCGTTGAAGATACCAACATAACTCTCGATGAAATCAGAAGAGACTTTGGTGATAAAGTGGCACGAATCATTGACGGATTAACCAAGATTTCGGGCAATTTTGAACAAGGGACATCTGCTCAAGCTGAGAATTTCAGAAAAATGCTCCTGACACTCTCCGAAGACGTTAGGGTGATTCTGATAAAACTTGCCGACCGGCTTCATAACATGCGTACGCTCGGGAGCATGGCTCGTAATTCACAGCTCAAAATCGCACACGAAACAATTTATATTTATGCTCCGCTTGCACACAGGTTGGGTCTTTACAATGTCAAATCAGAACTCGAAGACCTTTATTTAAAGTACACCGAGCCTGAAATGTACAAAGACATTGCCGATAAACTCAAAACTACCAAACAGGCTCGTGACAGATTCATATTGAATTTTACGAAACCTATTGACGAAAAAATCAAGAAAACGGGTATTGACTATGTAATCAAGGGCAGACCCAAGCATATCTATTCGATTTGGAATAAAATCAAAAAACAAAACACCGCTTTTGAAGATATTTATGACCTTTTTGCTATCAGAATTATCATCAAAAACGTAAGTCCAGACAAAGAAAAAGCGGCTTGTTGGCAGATTTATTCAATTGTAACTGATGAATACACACCCAATACGGAGCGTTTGAAAGACTGGATTTCGATACCGAAGGCAAATGGTTATGAATCACTACATACAACTGTTATGAGCCATTCGGGCCAATGGGTTGAGGTTCAGATTCGGACCGAACGAATGGATGATATTTCGGAGAGAGGATATGCAGCCCATTGGAAATACAAGGGTAACGAAACAAATACCAATGCTCCACTCGATAAATGGATTACCCAAGTACGTGAAACGCTCGAATCGGGTGATAAATCGGCGATTGAGTTTTTGGAAGATTTCAGAGGAAATTTATTCAATGAGGAGGTTTTTGTTTTTACGCCAAAAGGTGATTTAAAAGTGCTTCGTAAAGGGGCAACAGTCCTTGATTTTGCGTTTGATATACACACCGATATTGGCAAAAAGTGTACCGCAGGTAAAGTCAATAATCAGTTGGTGCCAATTAGCTATACGCTCCGAAACGGCGACCAAGTAGAGATATTGACCACCAAAAACCAAAAACCAAACGAAGATTGGTTGAGGTTTGTCGTAACATCAAAAGCAAAAGGGAGGATAAAAGACCTCCTAAAAGAAGAAAACAAGACCTATATAACGGATGGCAAAGAAATAGTTGCTAAAAAGTTGAAAATCCTTGGGCTTGAAAATACGCTCGAAACCCAAAACCAATTGAGGGCTTTTTTCAATAAGAAAGATTACAATGACTTGTTTTATAGTTTCGGAAAAGGGCATATCCAACCAGACGAGATTCGGAGATTTAAACAACTTAGAGATGCTCGGATTCGTAAACAAGAAGAAAACAAAATAAATCTGGATGAAACTGCACTCAGAGATACTAAATCATTTGAAAAAGAGCTAAAAAAAGCCAAAGGCTCCGATACATTATTGATTGGTGATGATATGCAGGTGATTGATTACACGCTGGCGAGTTGTTGTAATCCGATTCCGGGCGATGATGTATTCGGGTTTTTGACTGTAAATGAGGGTATCAAGATTCATCGAAATACTTGTACCAACGCCCAGCACCTACTGTCAAATTATGGTAATAGAGTAATTAAGGCCCGTTGGTCGTCGCAGGCGGCAATGTCGTTCGAAGTAAGTATTCACCTCGACGGTATCGACCGAATGGGTATGATTCAGGATATTTCAAAAGTAATTTCGAGTGAATTGAATATTAATATGCGTTCTTTGTCAGTTGATACAAAAGATGGTATCTTTGAGGGAATTATCAAACTCTATGTTCATGATACCAAGCACCTTGATACACTGATGCACCAATTAGAATCTATCGAAGGGATGTATCAAGTTTATCGAATGGTGGCCACATAAAATTGGGAGAGTGCATTCTCTCCTACTTTAAATTGATTCATTTATGCAAAAAATCACCAAAAATATTGTTTTAACTCTAATCTTTATCAGTATTTCAAAAATTGTCATTGCACAAGTTACAGCTAATGATACTTTGACAACTAAACGAAAAATTATTACAACAGATATTTACTTAAATGGTACGCCACTGACTAAAAAAAGCATTTTGTCGCTTTATACCGATAATCGTCAAGCTACCATCAAATATAAATGGGGAAATGCCATGAAGCCTCTCGGAATACCCGTTGCAGTGGGCGGAATTGCACTTGCTGCAAATGCCATCAGAGGGGTTGATATGGTCGCTACCATTGATGGAAAAGATTATCCTTACGTAAAAAGAAGCCTTCCGAAGCTCTTGCTTGGTATCGTCTTAGTCGTAGGTGGAGGATGCCTCATTGAATCATCAAATGAATTAGTAACCCACTCGGCTGATAAATATAATGAGGCTTTGAGAGAAAAAAACTCTAAAAAAACTGCTTATTTCGGAATCACCAACGACGGTATCGGGATTGGGATAAAGTGGTAAAATATTCGATGAAAAAACTCCTTTTTTTACTGCTCCTTACAAATTTATCCTATGCTCAAAGCAAGTCTGATTCTTTGGTAATTAAGTCTATCAAATGGAAGAAAACCAATTTGAAAAACAAAATCACTTGGAAATCAGTACACCTCAACAAGAAGGAGTTATTTAACTCTAATCAAAGTATAAACATTCTCGAAACTAAACTTTCAAATAAAAAGATTTTATTTGGATTTGCCTCCGCAGATTCTCTTACCAAAAAA
>JALOLV010000322.1 GCA_025455785.1 Spirosomataceae bacterium
AGCAAAACAAATCCTAACCCAAGTTTGAACAAATTTTTGGAGTTTATTGTCAATAAATAAGAAGTCATTCAATCGTCATTTATTGTTTTTGGAGATTCTACATAGAATTATCAATTGAATGACCACCAAATGACAATTTTTGACAAATTTCTAAGCAATCAAAATGTCGTCGCATCATATCATTAGAGATAAACAAGAACCTGCCCTTGTCATTGCCAATGGTGAGAGTTGCAGTGCCGAATTATTGGGGCAATTGCTCGAATGGAGTCCGTTTATTGTGGTTTTAGACAATGCGATTCACCGTGTAATCGAGCTTGGAATCAAGGTGGACGTGCTTTTGGGCGATTTTGACCGTAATATTGATTTAGCACAAATCCAAGAAAGCCAGTTTCCGATAGAAATCGTTCATACGCCAGACCAAGACAAGACCGACCTCGAAAAAGCCCTCGATTTCTTGATAGAAAGGGGTTTTCCGGCTGTCAATATCATTTGGGCGACGGGTCGCCGAGCCGACCACACAATCAGCAATATCACAAATATTGTGCGGTATAAGAGTCAGCTACAGATAGTGATGATTGATGACTATTCGGTTATTTATCCGCTTTTACCTGCTCCAAATACCTTTCAGAAGTGGTTTGCCAAAGGAACAAACCTCTCGCTAATACCCGTGGGTACGACAACTGGAATTGATACACAAAATTTGGTATATAATCTTGATAATGAGCAACTTATGATTGGTTATAGGGCTGGTAATAGCAATGCAGTTGCCGAAGACGGAATAGTGAGTATAAGTTATCAATCAGGTGACCTAATTTTGATGGAATGCAACGATTGAGAAGAGATTGGAATGAATTTTCAATGTGGATAACTTTTTCAGAATTTTCTTTTTTTTCTGAAAATTAAATATTTACATTTGTTAATGAAAATGCCCCACTTAACCACTCTCGCTAAAATGTACTACATGCCATAAAGTTATTCTAAAAATTTGTGGATAACTTTTTTTATGGTACTATTCCAATTTGTCAAGAATTTAACTGACTGATAATTAGCCGTTAACAATTTAATGTGTTAGATTTTTTTCATGGTGTATTAAGCAATTGTTAAGAACTGACTTTTTTGAATCTTGTAACTTTCTTAATTTTACTAAATCCAAAATACGATAGTATGATTATTTATAAATAAAGAACCTTTTGCTGATTACTTTACTCTGAAGAATTAACGCAACATTTTAGTTATTCAAAGATTCATCTCGTCAAGTCTTAACCGCAAGCAAGTGTTCAAACTGTCTGAATAATTATTAAAATTGATTACCCAAAAACGAAAATCTCTGAATTAATTGAATAAGTAACCGTATCCCAAACCCCCAGACGAATATATAGAATATGTATGTAATTAAAAGAGACGGACGCCGCGAGTCGGTAAAGTTCGACAAAATCACGGCTCGTATTGAGCGGTTATGTTATGGGCTTGACCCCATTTTTGTCCAACCCGTTGAAGTTGCAATGAAAGTCGTAGCAGGTATCTATGATGGTGTAACAACCTCTGAACTCGATAACCTCGCCGCCGAAACTGCCGCTTCGATGACAACAAAGCACCCTGATTATGCTATTTTGGCAGCTCGGATTGCAATCTCGAACCTTCACAAAAACACCCTAAAGTCTTTTTCGGGTACAATGAAGATGCTTTATCAGTATGTTGACCCTAAGACTGGTCAGAACGCATCGCTCATTGCCAAAGACGTATGGAAAGTCATCCAGCAGCACGCAGCCCAGCTCGACTCTGCCATCATTTATGACCGTGATTTTGGTTATGATTATTTCGGATATAAAACACTTGAGAAATCGTATTTGCTAAAACTCAATGGTAAAGTTGTTGAGCGTCCGCAACATATGTTGATGCGTGTAGCAGTTGGAATCCACGGAGAAGACATCGAAAAAGCAATAGAAACTTATAATTTGTTATCAGAGAAATGGTTTACGCACGCTACACCGACATTATTCAATGCTGGTACACCGAAGCCCCAGCTATCGTCATGCTTTCTGCTAACCATGAAGGAAGACAGCATCGCAGGTATATACGACACCCTAAAGCAGACAGCACAAATTTCACAATCAGCGGGTGGCATTGGTCTGGCTATACACAATATCAGAGCTACAGGTTCATATATTAAAGGCACAAACGGTACATCGAATGGTATCGTACCGATGTTGAGAGTATTTAATGATACAGCACGCTACGTTGACCAAGGCGGTGGCAAACGCAAAGGTTCGTTTGCAATTTACATTGAACCGTGGCATGCCGATATTTTTGAGTTCTTAGACCTCCGCAAAAACCACGGTAAAGAAGAACTACGTGCAAGAGATTTATTCTTTGCATTGTGGATTTCGGATTTATTCATGAAGCGTGTTGAGGCAAATGACACATGGTCTTTATTCTGTCCTAACGAGGCTCCGGGTCTTTCGGAATGCTACGGTGAAGAATTCGAGAAACTTTACGAAAAATACGAATTAGAAGGCAAAGCACGCAAAACTATCAAAGCACAAGACCTTTGGTTCGCTGTCTTAGACTCACAAGTTGAGACTGGTACTCCTTACATGCTTTACAAGGATGCGGCAAACGCAAAATCGAACCAGAAGAATTTGGGTACGATTAAGTCATCGAACTTATGTACCGAAATCATCGAATACACATCGCCAGACGAAGTGGCGGTTTGTAACTTGGCGTCGATTGCCTTGCCTAAATTTATAGCTTTAGATAAAGATTCGGGTTATTATAAATTTGACCATCAGAAACTTTATGAGGTAACCAAAGTGGCAACACGAAACCTCAATAAGGTAATTGATAGAAATTATTATCCAGTTCCAGAGGCCGAACGCAGCAACCTCCGCCACCGTCCGATTGGATTGGGCGTGCAGGGCCTTGCCGATGCTTTTATCTTGCTTCGTATGCCGTTTGAGTCAGAAGAGGCTCGCCAATTGAATAAAGACATCTTCGAGACAATTTATTATGCGGCAATGGAGACTTCGATGGAATTGGCAGTAGAAGAAGGAACATACGAGACCTTCGCTGGCTCACCGATTTCAAAAGGAATTTTCCAGTTCGATATGTGGGGGGTAACACCTACCAGCGGCAGATGGAACTGGGACGACTTACGTGCTAAAGTTATTAAAAATGGTGTTCGTAACTCATTATTGGTAGCACCAATGCCAACAGCTTCTACGAGTCAGATTTTGGGCAATAACGAGTGTTTTGAGCCATATACCTCGAATATCTACACTCGTCGTGTGCTTTCGGGTGAGTTTGTGGTGGTAAATAAACACTTACTGAAAGACCTCGTAAAATTGGGCTTGTGGAACGATACCATGAAGAACAAATTGATTGCGGCCAATGGTTCGGTGCAAAATATCAACGAGATTCCGCAGAGTATCAAAGACATCTACAAAACAGCGTGGGAGATTAAGCAAAAGACTATCCTCGACATGGCCGCCGACCGTGGTGCATTTATCTGCCAAAGCCAGTCGTTGAATATCTTTATGGAGAATCCGAACTTCGGTAAGCTGACTTCGATGCACTTCTATGCTTGGAAAGCCGGTTTGAAAACGGGTATGTACTACCTCCGTACCAAAGCTGCCACCGATGCCGTGAAGTTTACGGTTGACAAGCAGGCCTTGAAAGAAATCGAGCCAGTTGTAACGACTGTCGAAGAAAAACCGCTTGACTACGCCAAGTATGCCGAAGAGCAAACTGCTAAAACAGCCGCTGCGGCAAGTTTCGCCAATGAGCAAGAGCAACAATACGCCGCTATTCAATGCTCGCTCGACGACCCAGAAGGTTGCGAGATGTGCGGTTCGTAATTGATTCAAAATCAATAGGTTATATCAAAGACCACCTCAGAGACGGGGTGGTCTTGTTTTTGTGAATGTCAAGTAACTATTTTTAATTATATTTGGTAACTTTTTAGGTAGTTCAAACTTCTGATAATTGCGATTAGAATGTAAGTTAAAAAGGGCTTGCCTCGCTGAGGCAGAGGGTAAAATTTAGACTATTGACGGTCTGCTCCGATGGAGCGATTTTATGTAAGAATGCTATGGATTTGATGCGTTGATTATTGAAATTGAGAGGTAGCAATGAGGCAGACGGATAAAATAGGTAAATTTAGGCTATTGACCGTCTGCTCTGGTGGAGCGATTTTATGTAAGAATGCCATGGATTTGATGCGTTGATTATTGAAATTGAGAGGTAGCAATGAGGCAGACGGATAAAATGGGTTAGGCTATTGACAGTCTGCTCTGGTGGAGCGATTTTATGTAAGAATGCTATGGATTTGATGCGTTGATTATTGAAATTGAGAAGTAGCATCAAAAGGGCTTGCCTCGCTGAGGCAGACGGATAAAATGAATAAATTTAAGCTATTGACAGTCTGCTCCGATGGAGCGATTCACTTAATGCTCAATCAACTTGCTCTGTAAGAGCAAGCCGTTAATAGCCTTCGATGTTCATCTTTAACCTTTGTACCGTAGGTACAAGCCAAAAAACTAATCTAAGTTTGAAATATGACTCTTGAAGAAAAAAATAAATATAAGGCCGATTTTAAACGTGAATTGGATAAATTCACAGATAAACTCGAAAGGTATGTGTCTACTGACAATGGAGATTGGGTAGTTAAGGGTTTTATAGATGTCTATAAGAATATCTATACTATTTCGGCTGATACAAAGATTGTATCTAAAATTCTTGAAATTCATATTTTCCCTCAAATTCTTCAATTTGCCGAAGAGGCTGGCTATGAAATTATTCTTGCCGAAAAACAAAATTGGTATCCAGACATAACATTTATTCACAAAAAGAATGTTGCTATTAAATTTGCTGTTGATATAAAAACTACTTTTAGAAGAAACAATAAAACGACTGGATTTACACTCGGAAGCCACGGGGGCTATTTTAAAGAAAGAAGTAAAGATAAAAATATTCAGTTTCCATATTCTGAGTATTTAGGACATTATTGTTTAGGAGTAATTTATACAAGAACCGATACTACAAATGATATTATTGATGTAGAAACCGAAGTATATCGTGTAAATGAATTAGAAGAGAATCTTGATAAACAAGTCAGTAAAGTAGGAGATAGAATCGTTACGAGAGTCGAAAATCTAAAGTCAATTACTTCAGTAATAAAAGATTTTGATTTTTTTGTTGCCGAAAAATGGAAAATAGCAAGCGATAAACAAGGTTCTGGTAATACTGCAAATATCGGGTCTGTTGTTAATATTGAAGATTTAAAAAATGAAAATGGGGTGTTTAGCAAGCTTGGTGAAGAATGGTTTGATGAATATTGGATGAATTTTGGACTTGTAACAATGGTAAAAGAAGGTAAATCAATAAAAATTACCAACTTGAAAGATTTTTTGGAGTTTAAAGGAAAGCCTGAATTGTGGAATATAGTTAAAGGAAATGTAGAATGAAAATATTTGTACCGCCAATCAAAAGCCAAGGAATAAAAACGAAATTAGTACCTTGGATAATGGATGTTGTTCCGAAAACATCTGGCAGATGGATTGAACCCTTCCTCGGTACGGGTGTGGTCGCATTCAATTCAGGATTCAAAAAAGCTATATTAAATGATACAAATCCTCATATAATAAACTTTTACAAAGCGATTCAAAGCAAAGAAATTACGCCTGCATTGATGCGGAATTACCTCGAAATCGAAGGGGATTTATTGAGCAAGGCCGATAGA
>JALOLV010000039.1 GCA_025455785.1 Spirosomataceae bacterium
ATTAATTCAGCAAATAATTCAAATTCAGGGATTTATACTTTGACAGTTACGGATGCGAATGGCTGTTCGGCTACCGCCACGACGGAGGTAGTTGTCAATGCAAAACCCTCAAAACCAACTATTTCTACTTCGAGTGCGACTGTTTGTAGCGGTGGAAGTGCTATTTTGACTGCCAGTTCATGCGATGGGGGACAAGGTACTTTAAGATGGACTGGTGGATTAAACGGAACTTCAATTACAATTTCTCCGACCAATTCCAGAAGTTATCGTGTGCTATGTGTTTCGGCGGCTGGATGTGAGTCTGATTCAAGCGATGCAACTTTAATTTCTGTCGTTCCAATTCCATCCATACCTAACGTTTCAAATGTGGTAATTAGGGTAGGTACTTCAACCTCTTTGACAGCTATTTGTTCATCCGGAACGCCGGTTTGGTATGCCTCTACAACTGCAACGGCTTCATTGGGTACTACAACTTTCACAACCCCAACCCTAAATTCAAATACAACTTACTTTGTGGCTTGTGAGAGTAATCCAAATGTAAATCCAAATTGTGTGAGTTCGAGGATTCAACAAATCGTTCAGGTTGATAATTTTGCTATTACATCTCAACCACAAAATAAAGCCATTTGTGCTGGACAAGCAACGAGTTTTAGCGTATCTGCCGATGGCACAAATATTTCTTACCAATGGCAAGTAAATAATGGAGGCGGATGGGTGAGTCTTTCTAATAACCCAACCTATTCGGGAGTTAATTTAGCAACATTGTCAATTTCAAATGTCTCATTATCAATAAATTCATACCAATACCGTTGCATTCTTACAAATGGTTTGGTTAATGGAACACCAGCTACTTTGACGAGTAATGCTGCCTCATTAACGGTCTTATCAACTTCGAGTGGGAGTAATCTGACTGTTACGAATGCCATAAATTCTACTAACACAATCATTCAGGCTGGACAAACGATTACCGCTACAAACTCAATTACGGGGACATCAAGGGTGGAATATTTAGCAGGTAATGCCGTTTTATTGAATCCGGGTTTTGTTGTTACAGCAGCGTCTGGCAGCTCGTTTCAAGCCAAAGTTCAAGCTACTTGCCAAAATTGATTTGATTGTCTCAAAATTAGAATTTATCAAAAAAGCCGAACTCATAAGTTTAAAGTTCGGCTTTTTTGATAAAAGAATGGGTGTTTGTTCAGAATTAAAGTATATTCAATTGATTATCAATTAAATATCTTCAATTCTGAATAAGTGAAATGGCAAAATATGCGGGTCGAGTTCTACGAAATTTCTCTCGCCAGTCCAAGTATAAGTTGCTCCTGTCAATAAATCATGGACTCGGTAGGCTTCCCAATCGTTCTTACGGATTTTCCAAAGTGGTACATTCACAAAGCCAGATTTACGATTGTAGCCATCCAGATTAACAATACATAGAATTTTGTTACCATCATTTGATGTTTTGATATATGCCAGAAGTTGGTCGCTGTCGGTGGTACAAAACTCAATATTGTTGGTATCGTGAAAAGCCGAATTCTCTTTACGAATCTTATTTACTTGCGAGATAATATAGGTTAATTTATTGCGATGTTCCCAATTCCAATATTTTATCTCATATTTTTCAGAATAAGCGTATTCTTCTTTATTCGGATACGGCTGGTGATACAAGTATTCGTATGTAGGTCCGAAGATTCCGTAATTACCGACCAAAGTTGCCGCCATAAAATAACGAATCAAGAAAAGCGGCTCATGCCCATTCTGAAGCATATACGGATTAATATCGTGGGTATTTGGCCAAAAATTTGGTCTGAAATAATATTTCATTTCGCCTTTAGTCAGCTCGGTCATGTACTCAATAATCTCGGCTTTGTGTGTACGCCAGACGTAGTAAGTATAAGATTGAGAGTAGCCCAATTTGGCCAATTGCTGCATAACTTTGGGTTTGGTGAATGCCTCCGAAAGGAAAATCATATCGGGGTAATCTTTTTTGATTTCGGCGATGACCCACTCCCAAAAAACAAACGATTTGGTATGAGGATTATCAACCCGAATAATGCGAACACCCCACTCGGCCCACGTTTTGATTACAATTTTTAGTTCATTCCAGAGTGCTTGCCAGTTTTCGGTTTCAAAATTGACCGGATAAATATCTTGGTATTTTTTTGGAGGATTTTCGGCGTATTTGATTGTTCCGTCTGGTAAAATCTTAAACCATTCGGGGTGTTCTTTTACCCACGGATGGTCGGGTGAGCATTGAATAGCCAAATCCATCGCAATCTCAATATCGTATGCTTTACATGCTTCAATTAAATGCTTGAAATCTTGGAGTGAGCCAAGTTCAGAATGAATAGCCGTATGCCCGCCTTCGCTCGAACCAATACCGTATGGTACTCCAACATCGTCAGGTAGGGCATTGAGTGTGTTGTTTTTACCTTTGCGGTGCGTTGTCCCAATCGGGTGAATCGGCGGGAGATAAAGCACATCAAAACCCATTTCGGCAATTCTTGGCAATAATTTTTCGACATCTTTAAATGTTCCGTGTTTACCAATTTCACGGGCTGCCGAACGTGGGAACATCGAGTACCAAGCCGAAAATGCCGCTTTTTTTCTATCTACATAAACCATGAGCTCTCGGTATCTAAATGGCTCTTGGCGTTCGGGATACTTCGTAAACCATTCTGACATCTGATTACTCAAAGCAATCCTGATGGCCTCATCGTAGCGGCTTTCGGTAGTCATTGCTTTAGCGGCTTCTTGAATCGCCTTTTTGTCATCGCCTTTGGCTTTTTTTGCCATTGCTTTCAAGAACAATTCACCTTGCATCAATTCTACTTTGAGATGTTGTCCATCACGGACTTTTGCATCTACTTCGTGTTGCCAGCTTGCAATATGGTCAACCCATGCTTCGACTGTATAATGATAATAACCTTGTTTTTCGACATTGAAATGGGCAATCCAACGGTCATTTACGACATGTTGCATCACAACTTCGCTCCAGTCTTTATCAGATTCGTGCTTATACATCAAACGAGCCGAGAGTTTATCATGCCCATCGGCAATTATATCGGCTTCTATATTGAGTGTTTCGCCAACAATTGCTTTGATAGCGTAGCGTCCACCATCGATTTCGGGGGTTACTCGTTCGACAACGGCTCTTTGCTGACCGAACGCAGGCATTGGAAAGTGATTATTCATAGATATGTCCTCTTACCCTTGAGGGAGTTTTTTTACAAAGACCTAAACTGGGCTTGGTCTTTAGGTCTCATCATAGTTTAAAGTATTGAATTTGAATCCAAATTTCAAGTTTCAACCGCAAAAAATGAAATATTAGAGCGTAAATATTTTTTTTGAATAAAGATTTTAGAATTGGCACACATTTTGACAATCATTAAATATCATAGAAAACAGAATCAGTGTTCCCTTAAATTACGATAACCCCATGAAGTCACTATTTGCTACAACTAAATTAACATTAGGAATGGTCTTGATTGCCGCTCCGATTGTTTTTGCACAAGATTTAACTGCGAGCCTTGCCGATGATTTATCGGTTACTACTACTCGGATAGAAGATGAAAAAAATCCTTCATCTACATTAAACAAAAAGGTTAAACTAACTAATTTAGATAATGGAAAGTCGGTAGTAGTCAGAATAAGCGACCGTACCAAAAGTAATGATAAAATTGCGTATCTTTCGAGAGGGGCTTCACAAGAGGCCGGAATGGTAGAGTCTGGTAAAATGAAAGTTAGGATTCAGGAAATGCAACCCGAAGACGAAGTGGATAGATTTTGGGCAGTGGCAGAACCTACAAAAAAGGTAGTCAAAGAAAAAGAAGTTGATATCGAAACAACAAAAATATCTGGCTTTAGCGTTAATCATGTGTATGATTTAACAGGCTCAATCAAAGAGTTGGAGGGTTACGGATTACAACTCGGAGCTTTTACTCAACTCAAAGCCGCTAAAGATTTTGCCTCTAAAATTGCCAACAAAGGCGAGGCAGAGCAAGAAAAACTTTATATTCAGGTAAGTAAATCGGAGAATAGACCAATGGTTTACAGAGTAATCTATGGTTTTTTTGAAGAAGAAAATGCCGCAAAAGATACACAAAAGCGAATGATTACCCTCGGGTACTCGGCTTTGGTGAAAGGGTTCAATTAAATTTGTCAGGAACCATAACATCCCCCAGCCTTCGGGTTGGGGGTTTATCTCGTAAAGGTGGAAATTGACGAGATAGCCCTCCTAAGGTGGAACTGGGAGGGCATTTTTATTGGTATTTCTGATACTACATCGATAAACCATTCGTTCAGATATTACGTCTTTAGAAGTAAAACAGCTTATTTATGCGATTGGAATTAGTTTTAGGTTCTCTTTTTTTTACAACAGTTTGTTTTTCGCAAGATTCACTGCCAGCAAAGTCGGTAGTGTGTCATTTTGTAGAAGAGGATGCCTTTACGACTATCCGTTCTCAGCAACTTCCGAATGCCCGTATTGATGCTACATCAAATATCGAAGTTACTTACAGCAGTAATTTTCCGGCCAATGCCAGAACTGCCTTTGAATACGCCGTTCAGCTTTGGGAAAGTAAATTAGTGAGTTCAGTACCAATCCGAATCAGTGCTACATGGTCTTCGCTTTCTGGCGGCACGCTTGCCCAATCAGGGACATCCCGAATCTACCGAAATTTTACTAACGCCCCATATTCAAATGTTTGGTATCCAGTTGCTTTGGCAGAGGCAATTGCCAAAAGAGAACTTAATGTTACCTCTGAGGCAGATATAAATGTAACTGTCAATAGCAATATTAATTGGTACTACGGTACTGATGCGAGGGCTCAATCTGGTCGATTTGACTTTGTAACGGTTGTTTTACACGAGATTGCTCACGGAATCGGAATCACTTCAACTTTAGAAGTTCTTGATAATGGTACCCAAGGTCAATGGGGACAAAACGGAAGCGGCTATATTTACGATGTATTCATTCAAGACTCCCAAAGAAGACAAGTTATCAATACAAGTATTTATTCAAATCCATCAACCAGTTTAAAATCAGTCATTACGGGCGGAGTTTTGTTTTTTGGATTACGAGATTCAAAATTTGCTAATGCTTTACCTCGTATTCATGCACCTAATTCATACACTGAGGGTGTAAGTATTTCTCACCTCGACGAAAGTACCTATCCAGTAGGTTCGGCAAATTCTTTGATGTCTCCTAATATTCGTTCGGCCGAAGTCAATCATTCACAAGGTGAATTATTACTGAATATCCTCCTGCAAATGGGTTGGGGTATCAATGGTGTGAGTTCGTCAATAATTCTTTCCGAAGAATCAGCAGAGCCACTGCTCGATGTGCTGATTTATCCCAATCCTGTTCAGAGTCAATTGTTTGTGGCGATTCCAAACCAAAATGCTCGGGATGTGAGTATTGAGATTCTGAATTTTAACGGACAAATAATCGAACAAATTGCCGATTCAAATATTCAATCAAAAACCTACGAATTTAGTCTCGAAAATCTTGCAGCTGGGCTGTATTTTGTCAGAGTCAAAGACGGAAATCGTATTACCAAAAGGCGAATTGTGAAGAACTAAGTTATTCTTCGTAAAATTTTACGTTATTTTCTCGCAAAAACTCCTTGATTCTATCGACATGAATACAATGCCCCACGTGCAGATACGGATGGTTTGAAACCTTTGTCGGTTTGCCGTTTATGATGACCTCTTGTTCTTGAATATCAAAGCCCAAATGCAAATGGCTCGTCATTGATTGCATGCCATAAACCAAGCCCTTTGTATCAAAAAGAGGGCCGCCACTTTGCCCACGAAGTCCGGGTGTACTGATTTCAATTGTATTTATTTTTGAACCAACTGCATCTGCCCCAAATCTCGTTACGATTCCATCTATCGGGAAACTCGGAGAATTTGGATTGCCAGTATTTGTCCATTCAATGTCATCGGTGTTCTGATTATGCCAAAAATTGCTAAATTCAGGAAAGGGATACCCCAACCTACAAAGCGACTTGCCCTGTTTAATATTTGATGAATCTTTCAGGAAAACAGCGTGTGAACCATAAAACTTCTGCGAATATCCTTCAAATCTGATAATGGCTAAGTCGAGTGTGGCGTGGGCGTGGCAGGTAAGGTTTTGAAAGCTACTAACCGAATTTACAAAGTTATTCTTCATCTGAATAATACTTTCGTTTCGATAATTGTATCTATTCTCTAAATCCGAGAGGTTTTGGCCTATGCTTAGGTTTCTTTTTTCGGTTTTAAAATTTTGATAATTTTGATTGATGCTGTCGGCTTGCAGGATTAGCTCTAAAACGTGCTTGCAGGTTACGGCAACGCCAAATTCGTTTACAAAAAATAAGGTGGCACTACCAGCCGAGATGAATCCGCCGTAAGTACGGGTAATTGTGTGAAGGGGGCGGGTATATTGCCCAACTCTTTCGATTGCTTCTACAAACATGTTTTTTTATTTGCAAAATACAAACAGAAATCATAATTACAAATTTCTCTTGGCTTGTTGGATGTGCCGCTCATTGTGGACAATCAAAAACTGGAGGGCATCGCCCAAATTGAGTTTTAGGAATTTGGCGATTGAAATACGGACTTTGATTTTTTGGATGTTTTTGGTGCGAGCGTTTCGTATGATTTGAAGCAATTGTTCTTGTTGGTTGATGAACTTTGCCACAACTTTTTGTGCATTTAGGTCGGTTGATGGCTTATGATTTTTGAATGCCTTAAATTTCTTTTTGCCCGTTGTAGGGTTCATCGAATCAATGGCAAGTTTACCAAGCCAAGTACTTTTAAATGTTTTAGGTATTTGATTATCAGTACTTTGTGATAATCCTTTTTCAAATTCGGGTAGATAATAATCTCCGTAAGAATTGAGATGCTCTAAACATTGGGCAATGCTCCACCCTTTGGTAGCCGAAGGTTTTAGAAGAATCTCGCCACTTAGATTTTGAAAAACGCCAACCGCAACTTTTAAATGAGATTCAACCTGATTTTCTAAATTATTGAGGAGTATTTCGGTATTGATTGTTGCCATAATTTTGATTTTTGATGTTGCAAAATTGGCAAATTCTAATTTAGAAAATGTTGGTATTTACCAAGATTTATAATTTGATTGAGTTTAGTAGTTTGCTGAAATTGCTGGCGTCGATTCCGATATAATTTGCCAAATATTTATGCGGGACAATCTGCAAAATATGTGGACTTCGCTTGAGTAGTTGCCTAAATTTTTCTTCTGAACTATAACATTGCAATTCTACTAACCTATCTAACACACCCGAAAAAGCCAAAGTCAAACCCTTTTTAAGTAAGATTTCGATTTCGGGATGATTCTCAATCAATGATTCAATCTGCTGGAAATTAGCTCTCAGAAAAGTCGAAGGCGTGATGGTTTCGTAATAATATTTTGAAGGATTCTTTTGCATCATCGAATCCAAAACTCCACCAAAACTACCCGCATAAGAGAAAATGATTGTAGCTTCACGATTTTGTTCATCCAAATAATACATTCTCTGTAACCCATCAATCACAAAGTACAAATGTTTTTCTACATTACCGGCGTATGTCAAGATTTCTTTTCTTTTTGCCGAAAATGGTTTAAATAATAGATAAAATGCCTCAAAATCAGTTTCTGAAATCGGGTGAATACCCCTAATTACTTGGTATAATAACTGTTTATGGACATTCATAAATACTTAATTCGATTCAAATTCTTTCAACACAATTCACCTCTGTACTGATGTTTTACCAATTTTTTTGCCATTATCTTCAAAAAATATCTAAGGAATCATCTCTTTACCACCGCTTCGTCATAGTTCATAATGGTGTTGCAGACAATCGTCATAGCTGCAATAGAAGGTTTAGCATTATCTTCGATGCTGCTTCTAAACTCGCCGACTCTCAACACTTCTTCTGCTTCTTGCAGATTCTGCTGATAATCAGCCAATTGTTCTTGGTAAAGTTTTGTTACAAGATTTAACTCTCTCATTCGAGGCGGACGACTGATGATTGCTTTGAATGCGTAATTGATTGCCAAATTTAGTTCGTTTGGATGTTGAACTTTAAATTTAGTAATAATCTTCTCCGATAAAACCCTTGCTGCCTCGACAAATTGTGGGTCATTAAGTGTAACCAATGCTTGTAGTGGCGTTGAGGTTTTCTGACGTCGAACCGTACAAAACGAACGGTCGGGAACATCGAAATTGAGCATCATTGGTGGGGGCGAACTCCGTTTCCAGATGGTGTAAAGGCTTCTGCGGTAAATCGAATCACCCAAACTTTGAGTATAAGTAGTACCATTTCGGGTAGCAAGAGCCTCCCAAATGCCACTCGGTTGGTAAGGGTAAACGTATTTACCGCCGATTTTGCGACTCAGCAAATCACTTGCCGCCAAGGCGTTGTCTCGAATCTGCTCGGCCGATAACCTGTAGCTTGGCCCACGAGCCAGCCACTTGTTATCGGGGTCGGTTTCTAATAATGCTGGATTTGCCACCGAAGACTGTCGATACGTCGAAGACATAACAATTCTTTTGATGAATTTTTTGGTGTCCCAGCCATCTTCTCTAAACTGAATCGCCAGCCAATCTAACAATTCGGGGTGCGAAGGCATATCACCTTGGTTGCCGAAGTCTTCTTGGGTTTTGACTAATCCATTACCAAAAAACTGAATCCAGAAACGATTGACCATGACCCGAGCAAACAACGGATTCTTTTCATCGAGTAACCATTGGGCTAAACCGAGTCGGTTTTTTGGGTATTTTTCGTCCAATACCCCAAATTTCGACATAAATTCGGGTTTAACCTCTTTGTCGGGTGCATCATAAGCACCACGTTTCAAGATATACGACTTACGGGATTTGCTCGTGGGCGTTTCTCGCATCACCATCACCGCCAGTGCGTTTGATAAAATCTCGTTTTCGTTGGCGATTAATTTTTGTTTTTCTTTGAATACTTTTGCGTAGGTAGAATCGTGATTTTGGATATAATACTTCAAAAGATTTTGTCGCTGGCTGTTGATATTTACATCCGATAGGAGAGTAGTCTTGATTTCGTCGGTATTTTTATACAAACTGCTGACTTCGAGTGGGTTGAGTTCTTTTTTGAAGATAGCCAATTCATCTACTGAGTAATTTTTATATGATTGGTCCGACATCCGTCCGATATTGAAATTACTTCCTGCCCAATTCCTTTTTTGTTTACCATAGAGCATACTCCGATTGAGACCATCATTCAGAACCGAAACGGCCAACGGGCGGGCATTGTAATAGATTTTAAGTCCCGAAGCCTTGCTCAATCCATCGTAGGTTAGGGTTATGTGTGTCCATTGATTGAGAGGTAAACTTTCTTTTGCCTCGATTTCGATGGCGTTATCGGGCCAAACATTTGCTAAAATAATTCGTAATCTACCGTCGGTATTCAAAATAGCTTGATAACCTCTAAATCCATCCATTGGACCGGGAGTATTGCAGAATATATACTTTTCTTTCTCAAAATCTTTATTTTTCACCCACAAGGCAATCGAAAAAGGTTGGTTTCTCTCAAATTTGGCAAACTTATCTTCAAGCGTAATCTGGCTATCGCCGACTAAATCCAAACCCTTGCCAACTTTTCCTTCAATCTCAACTGGGGTTACATCATCAGGTTTTTTCTTTTCGCCGATATACGCAAAAACCTTTTCGTTTACGACATTTTTGTATTTTCCTCCTTTTTCGGGTTTATCGAAGTTCCAATAGCCAACTAACCCTTTTTTATCCCATGCAGTCAATTTTTCATCACTCCTGACTTTGTTTAGCCATTGGTTGAATCCTAATTGATAATTTTTTGAATCCAATTTTTGATTCAATGGTTTCAACTGTTCGTTGATGAATTTTATATCGCACTCGGCTTCTTCGTCGGTCAATAAAATAGTTGGCGAAGGTTCACCATTATACGGAATCTGTCCGTATTCGTTATTCGTATTAAAAAATGCAAAAAGCGAGAAATAATCTTTGGCACTAATCGGGTCATATTTATGGTCGTGGCATCTGGCACATTCGGTCGTTAGCCCTAAAAATGCCTTACCGAAAGTATTGACACGGTCGGCAACATACTCTACGTGGTATTCTTTCGGGACAATTCCACCTTCTTGGCTTTGTTGGTGATTACGATTGAAGGCAGTGCCAAGAATACTCTCACGAGTCGGTTTTTCGATTAAATCACCCGCAATTTGCCACGTTACAAACTTATCAAACGAAAGATTTTGGTTGAATTGACGAATCACCCAATCACGGTACGGATACATATCTCTAAAACCATCGTCTTGGTATCCGTGCGTATCGGCATATCGGGCCAAATCAAGCCACGAGGCCGCCATATTTTCTCCAAAATGGGGCGATTGGAGCAATTTATCGACGGCTTTTCCGTAAGCATCGGGCGATTTATCAGACAAGAAAGCATCAACTTCTTCGACAGTAGGAGGAAGCCCCGTCAGGTCGAGCGAGACTCTCCTCAAAAGTGTTGTTTTATCGGCAATTGGCGAAAACTTTAGATTTTTTTCTTTTAATTTATCAATTACAAAATTATCAATTTCGTTGCTTGCCCAGTTTGTCTCGAGGTGTTCGGTCCAGCCCAAGCGGCTAAAAAATGTCCCAATTTTGGGTACATCGGGTTTTTTGGGTGTTTCAAAAGCCCAGTGTTCTTTATATTCAGCCCCTTGTCGAATCCATTTTATCAAAACTGCCTTATCTTCATCCGAAAGCGAAAGATGTGATTTTGGCGTGGGCATTACTTCGTCGGGGTCTTTGCTCAAAATCCGTTTTACCAATTCACTATCATCAATATTTCCGGGGTCGATGGCGGTTTTACCAGATTTACCTTTTCCGTAGGCATTTTCGGCATTTGTGAGTTGAAGATTCCCTTCTACTTTGTTTTTGTCTGGCCCGTGGCATTTAAAACAACGGTCTGATAATAAGGGTTTTACGTGTGTGTTGTAGTCGATTTTCTCGGGTAGTTTGTCTTCTAAGATAGCAATGCTCTCCGGAATCTCGACTCCTCCACTACACGAATAGAGATAATAAGTTAATACAAATGATAATTTCGTTAAAGTTTTTTTCATTTGAAGTTGAAGGCTGAATAGAAATTTGTACTTCAAAAATACAGTTTTTATTGTAAATTTGTATAGACAAGTTATGAAAATTATCAATGACGATTTTAGAGACCGAGCGGCTATTATTGAGGCAATTTACTTTGGCAGATGCTCCGTTTATTTTTGAATTACTGAATACCCCGACTTGGCTACGATTTATTGGCGATAGGGGAGTTCGTAGCCTCGAAGACGCCGAGAATTACCTCAGAGGCGGTAGTATTAAGAGTTATGAAGTCAATGGTTTTGGATTTTATGCTGTAATCGAGAAAGAATCCCAAAAAATGATTGGGATGTGTGGCTTGATAAAAAGAGACGGTCTCGATGATATTGATATTGGGTTTGCCTTTTTGCCCGATGTAATCGGCAAAGGATATGGAACCGAAGCAGCCCAAGCGATGCTTAAATACTCGTTTAATCAACTCAAAATCAGGCGTTTAGTTGCAATTGTGAATCCTGATAATGATGCTTCGATTTCGGTCATTAAGAAAATTGGGATGCAATTTGAAAAACTAATCATTCTTGATGAAAAAAAACAAAACTTGATGCTTTTTGCGATTGAAAAACCGAATCAAAACTAATTTTATATTCATGAAAAAATCAATCTATTCGACCCTAATCTTTGCTTTAATTTGCTTATGCTCCTCGGCTCAAACATTTACTGTGAGTACCAATAAACGGTATATACTAAAAGATAACAAGCCATTCGTTTGGGTTGGTGATACCGCTTGGGAGCTTTTCCATGCCCTCGACCGTGACTCGGCAACTTTTTATTTGAGCAAACGAGCCTCTCAGGGTTTTACGATTATACAAGCCGTTGCCTTGGCCGAATTAGACGGATTAAATACCCCAAACGCCTACGGAGACAAGCCTCTGATAAACAATGACCTCACAAAACCCAATGAGGCGTATTTCAAACACGTTGATTTTATCATTGATAAAGCAAATGAATTTGGATTAAATATTGGCTTTTTGCCAACTTGGGGCGATAAATTATTCAAAAACTCATGGGGTGAAGGTCCTGAAATTTTTAATGTTGAAAATGCAAAAATCTATGGAAAATGGATTGGGAATCGCTACAAAAACCGTAGAAACATCATCTGGATTTTGGGTGGTGACCGTAATCCTCGGGTTGGTAGCAACGATGTTGAGGTTTGGCGTTCGATGGCGGCAGGAATCGCCGAGGCCTACGGTGGCAATGATAAAGTGATGATGACTTTCCATCCACAACCCAATCAAGAAGGGGCGAGCGAGTGGTTTCATGCCGACGAATGGTTTGACTTTAATATGTTTCAGACGGGTCATTGCCGAGACAATAACGTTTATGACCGAATCAAAAACTCATACGACCGTCAGCTCATCAAGCCAGTTATCGATGGCGAACCCATCTACGAAGACCACCCCGTGTGCTTCAATGCCAACGATTTGGGGACATCAAACGCCTATGATGTCCGAAAGGCATTGTATTTAGATGTTTTTGCGGGTGCATTTGGGTTTACTTATGGGTGCCATGATATTTGGCAAATGTACCGAGCAACCTCAAAGCCAATCAATGGGCCCCATTTTTATTGGAAAAAAGCACTTGATTTGACTGCCGCTAACCAAGTAAAACACCTCAGACGACTAATCGAGTCTCGACCTATTTTAGACCGCATACCAGACCAGTCTCTGATTTTAGAAAATAGCAATTCGGCCTATGAGCGAATTCAGGCTACTCGTGGTAATGATTACGCATTTATTTATTCGGCAATGGGTAAGCCTTTTACTGTAAATCTCGGTAAAGTATCGGGTAGTCAGTTGGTTGGATATTGGTTCAGCCCCCAAAATGGTGAGCTAAAAGAAGTAGGTATTGTTGAAAACAAAGGTTCAAGACTATTTTCTCCACCCACGAGTGGCTACGGTCAAGACTGGGTTTTAGTGCTTGATGATTTGAGCAAAAAATACACAAAACCATAAAACAAAAGCCCCGAACTTTGGGGCTTTTTTGCTATTGAAGAAGTTGTCATCCACGTTAGTAGCTTCATTCAATATTTGTTTATTAAAATCAATTTTCGTTCCGATTTTGTATTAAATCAACATTTCTTAAAAACGTGCAATTTTAATTTGATTTATAATTTGCTTGTTGTTGTGTGAATTGTTTATTGTGTTGATTTTCAATGTGTTGTGTTTGTGAACTATGATGCAAATGTCGCAATAAAATAATTAATTACTTCTTAAATCTTAGAAAAGTACAAACATTCGGTCTGATAAATCAACGAATATTGGAATAATACAACAAGTTCTTTGTTTCGATTAATAACAGTAATATAAAAATTTCAATTTTTTATATTACTATTTTTTGTTTTAACTTACGATAGCATTTGCCATTGCCAATCCCGACAAGAATGCACCCTCTACATTACCGAGTCCAAATCCATCACCACCAATCAAGATATTATCATTGAGATTAATAAAACTTTCTTCGGCTCGTTTATCTGCCAAACTGTATCGCCAGCGATGTGTTTGATAACTTTCGATGCTTGTAGCTGGAACCCATTCTGAGGCTAATTCAAGAAGTTTTTTACCAACTTCGTCCATGTCTCCTTCTAAATATTCATTGCTAAATTCTGGACTTGCATGAATCGTTACTGCAAATTTGGGCGAAATCCCTTTTACGAAATTATCCGCAATCCAACTGATTGGATGATTCTCTAATTTTAACCCACCAGATTTTGGCAAATTGCTTTCTTGATTTAAAACAACAAGAGCAGCAATACAAGGTTGATATCGAATCTCAAATAATTGTTTAGGAGTATCGAAATTGCTATTATTCAATAAATCAATCGCTTGCGGAGCAGGTATTGTGATGATTAATGTATCAAATTCAAAAACTTTTTCGGATTCGCTAATAATTTGATTTTCAGTTATTTTTACGATTCGTTCAGAAGCAATAATTTCTAAATCTTTTGCCAAGTATTTAGCAATGTTGCTCATGCCTTCGGCACTAATCATTCGTTTGTGCGATAACCCATCAATGTTCCATTCTTTCAAAATACCTTTGTTCAGCAATTCGGCTGTAAAATTCTGAAAATCAGTAGTTTTAGTCGAAAAATACTGGGCTCCATGGTCGAGCTTTGCCTCTCCGATTCGCCGGGTTGCCAATCTTCCGCCCACGCCTCGACCTTTATCAATCACTTTTACTGAATATCCTCTGCTTTTTAATGCGTTAGCTGCGGTCAATCCCGCCATACCAGCACCGATAATTACACAATTCATTATATAAACAATATGTATGATTCTGAATAAGAAAC
>JALOLV010000040.1 GCA_025455785.1 Spirosomataceae bacterium
CCATCAAGATTCAGACCGACAAAGGTTTGGTTTTGAAAACCATGAGCGATGAAGCCGAAGCGGGGCTAAATTTCACTTCGTATGATTTGACGATTGACGAATCGGCTAAGGCTGATTACGAAAAGTACCTGAATGATACTAAGAAAAAAGACGAAAAAGAGATAAAACTTGAAAAAGCCGACGATGGCAAAATCTACATCAGAGGCGGAAAATACAAAGTAGTCTTTGAGGCAAACGGCTCGAAATCCGAAAAAGACCTCGAAATCAAGGCCCAAGAAAGGCGTTCTCGTCGAGTAGCGTTGCCACAAGGTAGTGTTTCGCCAGATGAATTTGAAGAATGGTACGAAGAAATGGGATTTGAAGAAACAAAGAAGTAAAAAATTAAGATTTGCCCCATGGTGTAGAATCCCTATGGGGCAAATTTTTATTTACACCGCCGTTAGATAAAAACTTAACATTGGCTTAACACACTTAGCAATTTTTTAATGATAATTTTGCAGAAAACTTAGTGTAAACAACTCCCCAAGAGTTTATGAGTAAAAACTCGCCACGTATTTTAGTCGTAGATGACGAAGCCGATATTGTAGAATTGCTTTGTTATAATCTCGAAAAAGAAGGCTACCGTGTTGCTTCGGCATCCGACGGCCGCAAAGCCATCGAAGTAGCCAAAGATTTTCTGCCCGATTTAATCATCCTCGACATCATGATGCCCAACCTTGATGGCATCGAAGCGGGTAGAATGTTGCGGACAATCCCCGAACTCAAAAATACATACATGCTCTTCTTAACTGCCCGTGCCGAGGAGTATTCAGAGATTGCTGCCTTTGAGGTCGGTGCCGACGACTACATCAATAAACCCATCAAGCCACGTGCTTTGATGAGCCGAATCAATGCGTTTTTTAGGCGTGAGGCTCAGAAATCCGAACCCGATAGTATGCTCGAAATCGCTGGTTTGAGTATTAATCGCCAAAACTATTCGGTTTTAAAGCCAGATGGCTCGTCGGTGGTATTACCCAAAAAAGAATTTGAATTGTTGTACTTCCTTGCTCAATATCCAAACAAAGTCTTCAACCGTGACGAACTTCTCCAAAAAATCTGGGGAACCGATGTGTTTGTCGTTGAGCGTACTGTCGATGTGCATATCCGCAAAGTGCGTGAAAAAGTAGGCGAAAACTACATCAAAACCCTCAAAGGTGTAGGTTATATGTTTACAGATGAATAAATGATTTCAGGGTTCAAGGTTGAAAGTTCAAGGTTTTATTCTTTGATTTTGTTTAGTAAATATTGAAATTTGAAGGTTATGCACCTTGCTTGAACAGTGAACCTTATAAAATGTCTCTCAGTCCTCGATTTATTGCCTTTTTGATTGCTACGCTCATTACGGTTATCATGCTGACCTTCTTGAGTTTTGTACCTGCTGCCGATGCCGCTGTGCTTTTTGTGGCGGGCGTTTCTTGTTTTGTGGGTTCTTATTTTTTTATATTCTTTACGATTGATATTTTGGTTTTTAGAGAAGTAAATCGGATATATGAGAATGTCCAGAAGCTCAAAATCAAAGACTTCCACGTATCGAAACGCACCCTCATCAAAAGTGTTAATCCACTAAAAAAGCTGAATACCGAAATCTCGGCTTATGTAACAAAAAAACAAAAAGAAATCGATGAGCTCAAACGCATGGAGGCGTTCCGTCGTGAATTTTTGGCTGATGTCTCTCACGAACTCAAAACCCCCATTTTTGCTGCACAGGGATTTATTCATACTCTGCTCGATGGTGCCAAAGAAGACCCCGTAATCTTAGACCGTTTTTTGGGTAAAGCCGCCAAAAGTTTAGATGGCCTCGATGCCTTGGTTCGAGATTTAGTAACACTATCGCAGGTCGAAAGCGGAGATTTACGGATGAATTTTGCCACGGTAGATTTAAAACACATCACCGAAGATATATTTGAACAACTCGAATCGAAGGCCGAAAAACGAGGTACAAAAATTAAAATCAAACCGAAAGAGTTGGATAGCTGCTTCGTGAAAGCAGATAAACAGCGGATTACGCAGGTAATGACCAATCTCATTGACAATGCTATCAAATACGGCAAAGACGATGGCAAAATCGTGGTTGAGTTTGAAGAAGATAAAAAATACTATCAAATATCCATCGAAGACGACGGCCCGGGGATTCCACCCGAACACCTCAGCCGTATATTTGAGCGTTTTTACAGAGTTGATAAAAGTCGCTCAAAAGAAACTGGCGGAACGGGCCTCGGGCTGGCTATCGTAAAACATATCCTCAATGCACACAATTCTAAAATCAGTGTAAGTAGCCGCATCGAAAAAGGAACAAAGTTTAGTTTTAGGCTTGAGAAAGCTAATATTTGAATTTTTGGTAATAGTTTTCATCTATAAAATCGTATTGTGGCCAATGCCCTCAACCATACAATCAAGCACTTCATCGAAATAATCAATGGGTTGGTAGCCTTTTTAGTAGAACAAATCCTACATAATTAACGTTTAGTATATATTTGTGAGATAAAAATCAATTAATCTAACCGAATTTGGGTGTGAGAAAGAAGATTGTTGAGAATATATACTTTCTATTTTTACTACTGACTCCTTTTGTATTCAGCTACGTAGTTGCTTACGACTTGCTGAGTGGGGAAGTTGCTACCTACGTAGATGCCGAACTCGAACTCTCCGAAGACAACACCCTGACAGACTCAAACCAAACCCATGTAGAGCAAATCGACGAAAACACAATAGACAATAACGCCCCGTTTCGCTTCAATTACTTTAAATCGCATCTAAGCCATACATTTACGCATCCTAACACCTACGATATATATTTGGGTCTAAATACCCCACCTCCCGAGTACCTTTAACAATCACCTTCTGTATTTTTTAATTTTTAATAGTCACTTTACCCCTTTTTGGTTGGTCCAAAAACAGGTAATCTGCTGATTCATTGTACGGTTTCAATAAACAAATTTAACTCATTAGATTAGTTTCTGAACTAAAAAGGTATTGCTATAAGTTCAATGTAACTCATTGATTATCTGATTTTTTACTGACCAAAGAATAAATATGAAACACTTACTAATCGGTATTTTGGCCGCCACTGTGATGGCGTCTTGTACCAAAGAAGAAAACCAACAGAAACAGGTTGCCGAGAATTTTCCGGTAACATCTCCTATCGTTATCGATACATCATTGCACACCGATTACGTTGCCGAAATCCACGCCGTCCAGAACGTCGAGATTCGAGCCAGAGTAAAAGGCTTTTTGGAGGCAATCCATATCGACGAAGGCAAATATGTGGCTCAAGGGCAGCTTTTATTTAGCATCAGTAACTCGTTATTAAAAGAGCAATTGGCCCAAGCTACGGCTACCCTAAAAAGTACACAAGCCGAGCTGAAAGCCGCCGAACTCGAAATGGCCAATATCAAACGCTTGGTTGAGAAAAACGTAGTCTCTACTACCGAGTTTGAAGCCGCCAAAAACAAAGTAGAAATCATGGCCGCCAAAGTTGAGCAAGCACGTGCCGAAGAGTCTGCCGCCAAAATACACCTTACTTACAGTCAAATTAAAGCTCCATTTAGTGGTATAGTTAATCGTATCCCCAATAAAATCGGGAGTTTAATCGAAGACGGAACCCTCCTTACATCAATCTCGAAAAATGATGAAGTGTTTGCTTATTTTGATGTTTCGGAGAAAGAGTACCTCAATTTTATGACTAATATGAAAGCCGATAATCAATTTCAGAACAATCTCTCGTTGATTTTGGCAAATGGCGAAGAACACCCATTCAAAGGTAAAATCGAAACTACTGAGGCCGAAATTGAGCAGGGAACCGGAAACATCGCCTTTAGGGCAAGATTCGCTAATCCTCAAAAAATTCTCAAACACGGAGCCAGCGGCAAAGTAAGATTACTCAAAAAGCACAATGATGCTTTGGTGATTCCGCAAAAGGCGACTTTCGAGATTCAAGACCGAATCTATGTTTATGTTCTGGATAATAAAAACAGGGTTAAGTCTAAAGCTATAACTGTAAATAATCGGATGTCGCATTTTTATATTGTGGATGCTGGTTTGAGCCCCGACGACCGTATTATTTATGAAGGGATTCAGAATGTGAAAGATGGAATGATTGTGAACCCGCAGTTTATGCAAATGAATGCGATTAAGACCGAACTGGCTGCCCGATAAAGCAGGTGATTTGGAGTTAATCCCTAAATAAAGAATTTTCTATGTTAAAAATATTCATCGAACGACCGATTTTATCATCGGTTATTTCAATTTTTATTGTGCTACTTGGGCTTTTATCAATGACAACCCTGCCCATTACACAATATCCAGATATTGCCCCGCCAGCCGTAACGGTTACGGCTCGCTACACCGGAGCCAACGCCGAAGTTTGTGCTAAAGCTGTTGTAACACCTCTCGAAAGAGCCATAAATGGTGTTCCGGGTATGACCTACATGACCTCGACTTCGGGCAACGACGGTACGAGTATCATTCAGGTTTACTTCCAAGTCGGCACCGACCCCGATGTCGCCGCCGTAAACGTTCAGAACCGTGTAACAACAGTACTAAACGAATTGCCCGAAGAGGTTATCAAAGCGGGTGTTACAACCGAGAAAGAGGTAAACTCAATGTTGTTGTATATCAATCTAATATCAGAAGACCCTACTGCCGACGAAAAATTCATCTATAACTTTGCCGATATCAATGTATTGCCAGAGCTGAAGCGGATTGATGGAGTAGGTTTTATTGATATTATGGGTTCTCGTGAATATGCCATGAGGGTATGGCTTAATCCCGAAAGATTAGATTCGTACGGAATCTCGGCAGACGACATCATAAAATCACTTAATGAACAAAACCTCGAAGCTGCACCGGGTCGAATCGGAGAAAGCTCGGGTCGAGAGGCTCAGTCGCTTCAGTATGTATTGCGATATACGGGCAAAATGACCCAGAAAGAGCAGTACCAAAATGTAGTTGTGAAGGTCTCGCAAGACGGAGCTATCGTGAGGCTAAAAGATGTAGCAGAGATTGAGTTCGGAGCGTTAGATTACGGAGTTTTATCCAAAGAAAACGGCAAGCCTTCGGCGGCTATCCTGCTCAAACAACGCCCCGGCTCCAATGCCTCTGAGGTGATAAAAAACGTAAAAGAACGTTTGGTTTTTTTGAAAGAGACAACATTCCCACCCGGAATGAGCTACACCTTGAGTTATGATGTTTCTAAGTTTTTAGAGGCCTCTATCGCCAAAGTACTCCAGACCCTCATCGAGGCATTTATTTTGGTGGCTTTTGTAGTATTCATATTTCTTCAAGACTGGCGTTCAACCGTTATCTCGGTTGTGGCAGTACCTATTTCGCTCATCGGAACCTTCGCCTTTATGTCGCTATTTGGTTTTTCGATAAATCTACTGACCCTCTTTGCGTTAATTTTGGCAATCGGGATTGTAGTAGATAATGCCATTGTGGTAGTTGAGGCAGTCCACGTCAAAATGCAAGAAGATGGGCTAAATGCCAAAGACGCAACGATAGCCTCGATGAATGAAATTGCGGGGGCAATCGTAGCCATCACCCTCGTTATGTCGGCAGTATTTGTGCCGGTGGCCTTTCTCTCAGGGCCAGTTGGCGTATTCTATCGACAGTTTTCCGTTACGATGGCCATATCAATCGTGCTATCAGGAGTTACGGCTCTCACACTTACCCCAGCTATGTGTGCAGCAATGCTCAAGAGCCACAACCACGACCCATCGCACAAAAAGAACTGGCTTGATAGATTCTTCGAAAAATTCAACGCCTCTTATGATAGACTTACGCAGCGATACGGACGTCTCATTGGTGTTATCGCCAACCGAAGATTGATTACAATTGGGGTCTTGGTTGCATTTATAGTTGGTACCTACGGGGTCGGGAGTGTCCTTCCTTCAAGCTTTATCCCAACCGAAGACCAAGGCACAATCTACGTAAACGTAACTACCCCTACGGGAGCAACATTAGAACGAACCGAAGAAGTGCTTACTCAAATAGACAAAGCGGCATTGACCATCAAAGAGGTCGAGTCTTCGTCGAGTTTATCGGGTTACAGTATGATGACCGAGGGCGTTGGAGCATCGTTTGGGATGGCTACAATTAATCTACGACCGTGGAGTGAGCGTAAGGCAACTGCCAATGAGATTATTGATATTCTGGCCGAGAAAACCAAGAACATCAAAGGTGCAGATATACAGTTTTTTCCGCCCCCTGCCGTGCCGGGTTTTGGTAATGCCAGTGGTTTTGAAATGAGGTTGTTGGATAAAACAGGCTCGGGGAATCTCCAAAAAACCGATGAAATTGCTACGAAATTTATCGAAGCACTTCGTAAAAGACCCGAAATTAAAGAAGCCTTCACGAGTTTTAATCCTTCGTTTCCGCAATACCTAATCCATGTTGACCAAGACATGGCAGCCAAAAAAGGCATCTCGGTAGATGCTGCCATGAACAACCTACAAACACTGATTGGTAGTTTTTATGCAACAAACTTCATTCTGTACGGCCAAATGTACAAGGTAATGGTGCAAGCCGACCCCAAATATCGAGCATTGCCCGAAGACATAATGAAACTACGTATTAAGAATAAATCAGGAGAGATGGTACCGTATTCGGTTTTTAGTCGAATCGAGCGGATTTACGGCCCAGAGCAGTTGACCCGTTATAATATGTACGTTTCGGCAATGATTAATGGCGAGGCCGCCAAAGGATACAGTAGTGGCGATGCCATCAAGGCAATCGAAGAAGTGGCTAAGGCCGAATTGCCCCGTGGATTTACCTACGAATGGTCGGGTATGACCCGCGAGGAGGTTCTCTCTGGCGACCAAGTGATTTATATTTTCTTAATCTGTCTAATCTTTGTTTATTTACTACTCTCGGCTCAATACGAGAGCTTCCTGTTGCCGCTTCCTGTGCTTCTGTCGCTTCCTGTTGGTATTTTCGGCTCGTTGGCATTTTTGTACCTTTTTGGTTTAGAGAATAACATCTACGCACAAGTTGCGATGATTATGCTCATTGGCCTATTAGGTAAAAACGCCATTTTGATTGTCGAATTTGCCGTACTCGAACAGAAAAAAGGCAAGAGCGTAATCAAAGCAGCTATCGAAGGGGCGGTGGCTCGTTTCCGACCAATCTTGATGACTTCTTTCGCTTTTGTAGCGGGTTTGATTCCGCTCATGTTGGCATCGGGTGCGGGTGCAATCGGAAACCGAACCATCGGGACAGCCTCGGCTGGTGGGATGTTGTTGGGTACAATCTTCGGAATCATCATCATTCCGGGTCTGTACGTAATGTTTGCAGGAATTGGTAGTAAGAAAAAAAACAAAAAGAAAAATGTTGAAAAAATCGCATACGCAGAAGCATAGAGATAGTTTATTAGAAGATGGCCTCACCCTTTCTTTCCCTCTCCCAATGGAGAGGGAGGGACTCGCAAGCAGGGGGTATTTTTTGCAAAAATTCCGAGTCTTTTTATTTATTTTCATTATATTTTGTTTGGGAGGATGTAAAATAAAGCAGGAGATTCCACAGAATAAACCTCTTTTGGTGGCTCCCAGTAAGTTTATGGCCAAGGCCGACTCGGCCGCTTCTACTTTGCCGTTAATCAAAGAAATTTTTGCCGACGCCGAGCTGGTTTCGTTGATAGATTCGGCTCTGAAAAATAATTTTGATTTGCAAATGACATTGCAGAAAATCGAAATGGCACGAGCGGGGGTTAGATTTGTAACGGGCAATGATAAGCCAACTTTGGCCGCAGGTACATCGCTTGGCTTACGAAAATTCGGGAAATACACCATTGATGGAGTCGGTAATTTTGATACGAATTTCTCGCCAGATATAAGCGATAAGCAAAGGATTCCCGACCCATTTATCCCTGACTATTTTGTGGGGGTTCAATCTTCGTGGGAGATTGACATCTGGGGCAAGCTCAAAAGCCAACGCCAAGCTGCTATGGCACGGCTCTTGGCAAGCGAAACAGGTCGAAATCTGCTCGTAACATCTTTGGTTTCAGAGATTTCGAGTGCTTATTTTGAATTATTGATTTTGGATAATGAATTGAATTTTCTCGAAGAAAACATCGCCCTACAAGAGCGTGCAGTAGAGATTATCCAAACCATGAAGCAAGCTGGCCAATCAAACCAGTTGGCTGTTGAGCTTTCATCGGCACAATTGTTGGCTTCGAGGGCTATAAAAATAGAAGTAACCCAAGAAATTATCGAACTCGAAAATAAAATCAATTTTTTGGTGGGGCGTTATCCGCAGAGAGTCGAGCGTCCGGTAAAAGCATGGTCGGATGTTCAACCACCACGATTAACAATGGGGATTCCATCACAGTTGCTCGAAAACCGCCCCGACATCAAGCAAGCAGAGTATGAGTTATTGGCAACAAAAGCCGACTTGTTTGCCGCCAAAGCGGCGTTTTATCCGTCGCTTAATCTGACCGGAAGCCTTGGTTTTCAGTCATTTAGAGCTCTTTCGTTTTTGTCTCCACAATCATTGGCACTCAATACATTAGGGGGGCTGGTTGCACCGTTGGCTAATCGCCGTGAGCTGATAGCCAACTTGATGGCTTCTAAAGCCGAGCAGCAGACGGCGTACATCAACTACCAAAAAACGATTGTAGGTAGTTTTACAGAGGTATATAACTTTTTAAAGTTGATAGAAAATACCAACGATATTTATCAACTAAAATCGCAGGAAGTGAATGTCCTGCGTACTTCGATTGGTACCTCAACCGAGTTATTCCGCTACGGCAGAGCAACTTACCTTGAGGTCATCACGGCACAAAGAAATGCTCTTCAATCGCAAATCGAATTGATAAACCTACGAAAAAACCAATACCGAGCAGTCATTGGATTATACAAATCGCTCGGTGGTGGCTGGCGATAAAAAAGGTGAGGCATATCTACAAAGGTATGCCTCACTTATTACTGTACCTACCCCAATTAGCCCACAATCTACCACTATCTGTATAGTATGTATTTGATTTCTTCTTATATTTGAGTAGTTTGTCAGAATCAATCGATTATTCCGAATTTCTCGAATAATGTTTCAAACTATTGAACACCTGCCCTTAGTGTGGCTTTAGCTTTGTTGGTGTTTATTAATAAAAATGTCGAATTACTTAAAAGCATAGTTAATATCTAAAATGACATGCTAAACAATCTAATGAACCCAAAAGTTGATAGGTTTTTTATTACGGGTTGTATGCGTTGCCCTTTGGGCGATACACCCAATTGCAAAGTACATGATTGGCAAGCAGAGTTGGCAAAATTAAGAGAGATAGTGCTTGGTTGTGGATTGACTGAGGAATTGAAGTGGGGTTTTCCGTGCTATACTTTTGAAAATAATAATCTGATAATGATTTCGGTTTTGAAAGAAAGTAGCGTGCTGAGTTTTTTTAAGGGAGTTTTATTGAGCGATACAAAAAAAATATTGACCAAACCGGGCGAAAATACACAATCGGGTCGAGTGATTAAATTTACCAATATTCGACAAATAATTGAGCTTGAATCGACCCTGAAAGAATATATTTTGGAGATGATTGAGATTGAAAAATCGGGGCAAAAAGTAGCCTTTAAAGAGGTAAGCGAGTATGGTATTCCCGAAGAATTTCGAGTCAGATTAGAAGAAGACCCCACCTTAAAATCAGCTTTTTATGCTCTCACACCCGGTCGGCAAAAGGGGTATCTTTTACATTTTGCTGCACCCAAACAATCGCAAACTCGCACCTCAAGAATAGAGAAATACACGCCCCAGATTTTGAAAGGTAAAGGCTTACACGATTAAAAATATTATTTTGAGATACAAAAAAGCTTCTGCGGGTTCGGTCCGAACTCGCAGAAGCTAAATTCTGTTTTTTGGAAGTCCCTACAAACTTGGTTGGTAGTTTCTTGAATATTCGAGTATTCGATTCACTGCTCTATCCGACGGTGTCATTGAGATAGCGTCCATATCGGCCTTGAGATTGATGCAATCGAAATAAAAATCCATCAAATCACGGTCATAAATCATGGCTTCCTCGATGAGACTGTTTTCTTCATCCGAAGTTTCGTTGTACAAATACCGAACAACATCATTTTGCGTAAGCGTAAAGGTTTGTGTCATAGGCATAAGCGGTTTTGCTCATCATTTTTCTAAGATTGATGAGAGCATAACGCATACGACCCAACGCCGTGTTGATACTTACACCCGTCGCATCGGCGATTTCTTGGAAGCTCATATCTTCATAATGACGCATCACCAAGACCTCACGTTGCTGGTCGGGCAGACGTTTGATTAAATCACGCAAGTGTTCGTACGATTCTTTCTTGATTTGCACCGACTCTATCGAATCTTCGGCAAATTCGAGCGTATTAAACACGCTGCTTCCGTCTTCAAACACCACATTAGGGTAGCGTTTCTCTCTACGGAAATAGTCTATCGCAAGATTGTGAGCTATTCGGAGTACCCAAGGCAAGAACTTGCCTTCTTCGTTGTATCGACCCTCACGTAATACTTCTACTGCTTTGATAAAAGTATCCTGCATGAGGTCTTCGGCTACATACTGGTCTTTGACAACCAAATAAATCGTAGTGTAAACTTTTGATTTATAACGCTGAACAAGCGTTGCAAAGGCTTTCTCGTTACCACGAATGTACAATGATACCAACTCACTGTCGCTAACTTGGACTTTTCCCATTTTTTGTATGTCATTTAGTTAACGTAGAGGTTTATACCATATTGTACTTGGGGTTTAAAATTTTGTAGAAAAAATTAAATTATGCCGAAATATAGATAAATCAAATAATATAAGTCAAGTATTCGTTATAAAAATTTTCGTTAATGCTTTGTTAAATACACAAACGTATATTTGGCATAAAACGCTGGCAACAGAATTAAAACAAAAATTATACCACTAAAATATTTATATTTTTCTTAGTTTAAATAGTTGATTTTCAATTTATTAAGCGGTATCGTTGTGTAATATATATTTTTTTTCGGTATAGTTTTTGTTATTAAATTCGGGTATTCAAATTGTCATGGAAAATATGTTAAATTTTACGCACGTGTTTTTTAATAAAACTGTCTCGGCGAGGTTTGTAGCCCCCCGAACTTTATTCGTAAACCCGCTACAAGCAGCGGCCAAGCTCAGTTTGGTTGTTGTATTATTTTTAGTTTCGGTAGCCACTACACAAGCCCAAAAAGACTTGATAACCACTCAAGCAGGCGAAAAAATCCGTTGTAGAATCTTAGACGAAACTCCTACCCGGTTTATTTATGCGTACATAGGGCCAAATAATAAGGTATTACGCAATGAGATTTTTAAGAATCTCGTATCTGATTTCAAATATAATTATTATCCATCCGACATTTTGATAAAAGGAGGGCAGAAACTCCCTGAAGCTGGTGGAAGTGGCAAAGACGAACCTGCCCCAAGAATTGATACTCGCCAGACACCGAGTAGCAGTAAGTCATCGAGCGAGCCAAAACGCAATACTCGAAACGAAAAAGAACCGAAAAAGTCGGAAGAAAGAAAAGAGAAAGCCTTGAGCGAAAGCAAGTCGCCCGAGAATAATAAATCGGATAAAAAGGCCGCTGGAAACAAAGACGAAGACCGTGTTGTAGATAATAGACCAAACCAGAAAGAGGAAGCGGCTTCGGCGACCAAATTCGATAAAGAAGAAACGGCTAAAGCCAAAACTCCCGAAAAGAAAATCGAAAAACCATTAGAAGAAGACAAGAAAACGGTTGCCCCGTTGGCTACAAAACCCGAGAAAAACGATTATGCCAATTTTATGAAGTTGCGTGTTGGTGCAAAGGGGGGCTTGGGTAATCTGCTTTCTAAAATCACAACCGAAGATGTATTTAGCCTATATCGTGAAAAACTACTCCGTGGTTATACTTGGGGTGGAGACATTTCGTATTTCTTAGGCGAACACATCGGAATTGGGGCAACATTCAATAATTTTATTGCTCAAAACAAAGCCGAAAACATTGATTATATTGGTCTTGATGGTAAATCGGCCAACGGAAATATCTCGAATCGGATTTCGACCAAATTCGTAGGGCCAGCGTTGTTATTTCGCCAAAGTATTGATTACAAGACTTTTGTGGTGCTGAGTGCTGCACCGGGCGTGTATTTTTATAATGATAAGGCTAAATACGGCGAAACTACGGTCAATATCAAAGGGCAAGACTACGGTGCTGCGGCTTCGCTTGGGCTTGACTTTTTACTGGGTAATGACATCAGTGGTAGAGACATCATTTTGAGTTTCGAGGCTGGATACAATTACGGAAATATGAGGTCTTTGAATTATGGAGATGGCAAAGGGGCGGTTAAATTAGCTACACCAATCAGCCTCAACCGAGTCGATTTTACGGTTGGTTTGCGTTTTACGCGTTATCCGAAGTATTTGAGAAACTAATCAAATGTTGGTTTAATAACGAATTTAGAATGACGAATATCTCAAATCTGAGGTATTCGTCATTTTTTTATTCAATACAATTATTATTGCTGCTTCATCATCTCGATGACTTCTTCTGAGATACCCGTAAATGAATATCCGCCATCGTGGAAGAGGTTTTGCATTGTAACCATTTTGGTCAAATCCGAGAATAAAGTGATAACGTAGTCGGCACACTGCTCGGCGGTTGCGTTGCCAAGTGGCGACATTTTATCGGCAAAATCGAAGAAAGAATCGAACCCACCGATACCGCTACCCGCTGTGGTTTTGGTTGGCGATTGCGAAATAGTATTGACACGCACTTTTTTGGTTTTGCCCAGACGATACCCAAAACTACGAGCGATTGACTCAAGCAATGCCTTTGCATCGGCCATATCGGTATAGAACGGAAACACACGTTGTGCCGCAATGTAACTCAAGCCCACGATTGAAGCCCACTCATTAAAGGCATCCATTTTATCGCCAACTTGCATAAATTTATGGAATGATAAAGCCGAAACATCAAGGCTTTGTTGATACCACTGATAGTTGAGGTCTTGGTAGGCCTTACCTTTACGGATATTTGGCGACATACCGATTGAGTGCAAAACGAAATCAACTTTGCCACCCAAAACCTCCATAGATTTTCCGTAGAGATTTTCTAAATCTTCGACACTTGTAGCATCGGCAGGGATGATTTGGGCTTCGCAAGCCTCAGATAATTTGTTGATTTCGCCCATACGCATTGCGATTGGGGCGTTTGTCAATACAAAAGAAGCTCCTTCTTCTTTGGCTCTAAGTGCCACTTTCCAAGCAATAGAACTTTCGTTTAATGCTCCTGAAATAATACCTTTTTTGCCTTTGAGTAGTCCGTACGACATATTGTTGTTCGATGTTTAAAATTCAAAGTTCAATCTTGAAGCGTCAAAGTTAGGTAAAAAATCTATCCTATTAAAAACAAAATTCATCCTACAAAAAACCAAATCTATCAGAAACTCATTTCTGAATCCCCTTTTTGAGACTTGTTTTGAATCATAAATCGAGCCGGAGAGCAAGTCTGTTAATTCGCCATTAAAAACATAAAACACAAAAATACGAGTTGAAAACTCGTGCTACAAAACAAATGAAAAAGCTATTTTTATTTTTTAACCTCACCCTTCATCCCTCTCCCAATGGAGAGGGGGGACTCGACAACAGAATAAAGAAATCCTTTATTGTTTTTTTAGTTCTATTTCCACTCATCGGATTCTCTCAAGTAATTGTCAAAGGGAAAATTACCGATAAAAAAGGTGAGACTCTGCCCGGTGCTAATATCCAGATAGAAGGCACTTACGATGGAGCCTCTGCCAACGAAAACGGTGAATATTCGTTCAAAACCGATGAGAAAGGGGTAAAATCTATCGCGGTTACGATGATTGGTTACAAACCCGAAAAGAAAACCTTAACCTTAGCCGATGGCGAAAATGTGTTGGATTTTGTACTCGAAGAATCAATCAACTCACTCAATGCGGTAGTCGTAACGGCAGGGATTTTTGAAGCATCCGACGAAAAGAAAATGGTGATGCTCAAGCCTTTAGACATTGTTTCGACGGCTGGCGGTGGAGCCGATATTACGGCTGTGATGCAGTTTTTGCCGGGGGCAAATCGGGTTGGCGAACAAGAAGGGCTTTTTGTACGTGGTGGCTCGGCCAACGAAACCAAAACGGTGATAGACGGGATGATTGTGCAGAATCCGTTTTTTAGTAGCACGCCAGATGTTCCGCAGAGAGGTCGTTTCAGTCCGTTTATGTTTAAAGGTACTGCTTTTAGTACGGGTGGGTACTCGGCACAATACGGGCAGGCGTTGTCGTCGGTTTTACTGCTCCAGACCCAAGATAAAATCAGCGATGCCAGTAACCTTAATATAAACGTTAATATAAACGTCAACATGGCGGGGCTTTCGGCATCTTATACACACAAAGGCTGGATAAACGGAACGCTGTATTACTCAAATCTTTCGCCGTTTCTGAAATTGGTTAAAACCAATATTGATTTCGAGAAAATACCCGAATCGGTCGGTGCTTCACTGACAATCAATGAGAATCTGACTAAAAACAGTACCCTTAAAATCTACGGCACGTATTCAGATAACCGTTCGGGAATCCGATTTAATTCATTCGATAAGGTCGGCGAGAGCTATTTATTCGCATTACAAAACAAAAAC
>JALOLV010000041.1 GCA_025455785.1 Spirosomataceae bacterium
ATTTGTGTTTTTTTAAGATTTGAGCTAAGCGAAATATCTTTACCAAAACTGATTTTTGTTGAGTTTTCGATACTACTTCTGAGGGTAGATACTTTAAAATTTTGAATATTGACTAATCTATCATCCAAGTCGATACGGCTGGATAATTGAATGACGTTCAGTCCACTCTTTTCAAAGAAACGTCCATTTCTTAGTTGTAAACTTGTTTTTGAACCTAAGTTATGAATATTGTCGATTTCAAAATTTAATTTAGATAAAGCCAAATGAGCATTGTCTAATCCTTTACTTTGTTTTGGTTTAGAATTATCGTCATATGTAATTAGTCCATTCTTAAATTGTATTTTTTTAATATTTATGCCTTTTGAATAATCAAGACTATCCAAAATCAAGTTATTAAATTTAGTTATTAGATTTATTTTTTTTGGCAAATCAACATACTCCAATTGATAATTTGAGGTATTGAACATTGAAACTTTAATATCATAAATTGATGAAGTTTCTTTATTTGAAGCAGAATTATTTGATGTTTGGCTGGGCTTTGTTAATGTGATGGAAGTTTTGCCACTTATCAATTTTGAATTGGCTAAATGATAAATATTTTTTTCGGGGTTTACTACTGAAAATTTTGTTTTAAACTCTCCGACTGTACTATTTACAGTTGTTCCGCTTAGTTTATCTGAGTATGCTAATGAAAGGTTTTTTAAATGAATATCGCCAATTTCAAATCGAAGCGGTGGTGTTCCTGATATAGCAGTGTCTTTTGAAGCAAAGGCATCAATGATAAAGTCAAAGTTAAATTCTTTTTCTTTGGTTACATTCAATTTTGCATTCTCGAGCTCAATTTTAGTGATTGTTAATTTATTATCAATCAAGTCAAGCATATTTATCGAAGCATAAAAACGCTTTGAATTAATGATGTTTTGCTTGGCTTTATCCTCAATTTCTAAATTTTCAACCGAAACCCAGTTTGGAAAATCAAAACGAATTTTATCGACCTTAACTTTGGTTTTAAGTTTTTCGCAGAGGTATTTTTCGATTTTTTTTGTGATATAATTTTGCCCAAAATCGCTTCCTACAAACCAAAACAAACCCAAAAGCAATAGAATTATTGCTAAAAAGGTAAGTGGAATTATTTTGGTGAGTTTTTTCATAAAAAAACGGACTAATCCCGAGAGAAATAGTCCGTCAAAAGTAGCATTATTTTACGAATAATGCAGAGTCTAATTTGTCATTAAAGAGTATAGAAGTTGTTACTCTATTATTTCTTCTATCGATGTTATTAACCGAAGTAGATTCAGAAGCATAACTGATTCCTAAACTTGATTTTGTGTATTTTTGGTGTTCTATCGTTGTAATCTCTCTTCCTTCGGTCAGTACTTGTTTGGTTAATAATCCAGTATCGGTATTGAAAAATAAGTCATATTTCTGGTTGGTATTAGCTAATTCTACCTGAATATTTTTGCCTTCTGAACCAATAATTCTTACTCTATAACCACGTTTGGCGTAGTCCCAAAATGGTATGACACTTTCTCTTAATTCTAAAATTAGTGAGTTTCTTTCTCTTTCGCTCAAATCTTTGATGTCGAATTTTGTTGCTTTATCTCGACTTCCCATCGGAATTTTGAGCCAACCTTCCTGACCTTTTGCTACATAAATGAAATCTTTTTTCATTAGGGTTTTTACTTTAGAAATGGCTTGCTCATCCAATGAGACACTAATTTCTTGGTCAAAATCGGTGGCTGCATTGGCTTTATATGATTGTTTTATGGTGTACGTTTTAATTTCGTCCCATAATTCTTTTCCACCTGTTGCTTCATAATACTTATTAAATACATCATCTGGCGTTTGAGCAAAAATCTTAAAACTCACAAAAAATAAAGCTGCTATCGATTTCAATTTTTTCATGATATTGTCAATTTGTTTTGTAAATAAACGAAAAAAAACTTTTTTCATTACATTTTTTATAATCCTTTATAAACTAAAAACCCTCGCAGGATTACTGCAAGGGTTAAAAAAATCTATGGTTTGCAATTACGCATGAGCGTATTCGGGGGTAATCATTGAGAGCGACTTTGATTCTAAAAGACTTTCTCCCATCAAATATTCATCTACTTTTCTTGCACATTCACGCCCTTCCGAAATTGCCCAAACCACCAAAGATTGTCCACGACGCATATCGCCAGCAGCAAAAACTTTTTCGTTTGAGGTTTGATATTTAGGTGCTTTCACGTTCTTTCGTTCATCAACTTCAACCTCTAATTGTTCAATCAAATCTTGTTGCGGATGTAAGAAACCAGCTGCAATCAGTGCCAATTCGCATTCGGCAACCCTTTCTGTACCTTCGATTTCAACAGGTTTACCGGTTGCCCAGTCGTAATCAGCCATTTTAATGGCTTTTAGTTTGCCATTGTCGCCAATAAATTCTTTGATATAAATGCTCCAAAGGCGTTCGGCACCTTCTTCGTGTGAAGTTGATGTACGAACAGTTATCGGCCAATTTGGCCACGGACTATTCTCGTCTCGTACTTGATGATAAGGTTGTTTTTTGTCGTCGAGCGATGGTTTCCACATTACTTCAACTTGTGTAATTGACTTTGCTCGGTGGCGATTTGATGTGCCAACACAGTCAGAACCAGTATCGCCACCCCCAATCACAAATACGTTTTTATCGGTTGCCAAAATTTCTGGTTTTTCGTACTTTTTGCCAGCGTGGCTTTTTTCAAAATCGATGTTTAGTCCACGTTTGGCGGCAACCCTTTTGTTTTGTTGGCTTAAAAAGTCCATAGCAAAATGGATTCCGTCAAGTTCTCTTCCTTTGATTGGAATATCACGAGGAACAGTCGAACCACCAGATAAAACAATGGCATCAAAATCTCTAAGAAGTGAGTCGCCTTTAACGTCGATTCCAACATTAACCCCAGTCCTAAATTCGATACCCGAAGCAATCATTACTTCAACTCGTCGGTCAACGATTTTTTTATCTAATTTAAAATCAGGAATACCGTAACGAACCAATCCACCTATTTGGTCGGCACGTTCAAAGACTGTAACCCAATGTCCGGCTTTATTCAACTGAGCGGCCGCAGCTAATCCAGCCGGCCCTGAACCAATCACCGCAACTTTTTTCCCTGTTCTTTCATTGGGGATAGTTGGTTTCACGTATCCCTTCTCAAAAGCAGTTTCGATGATTGATTTCTCAATAAATTCAATGGCAACAGGTGGTTTATTGATACCTAAAACACACGATGCTTCGCAGGGTGCTGGACAAATTCTGCCAGTAAATTCGGGAAAATTATTGGTAGATGATAAGATTTGGTAGGCAAATTCCCAGTTCTGCTCATAAACTGCATCGTTAAATTCTGGAATGATATTGCCAAGCGGACAACCGTTATGGCAAAACGGGATACCGCAATCCATACAACGAGCCGCTTGCTGACGGGATTTTTCCTCGTTTGCAGGCAATTCGATTTCGTTATAGTCAAGAACACGCTCTTCAACACTTCTCTTTTGAGCCAATTCTCTTTGATATTCTAAAAAACCAGTAGGTTTTCCCATTTTATTAAATTTTTAATTTTTTAGGATTTTGTCGTACATCAAATACTATTACTATTTGGATGATTTAACGCTGTCAGGGTTTTAAACCCTGACAGCGTTGTTTATCAAATTTTTAAGCCAAAACCTTCTCTGCTTCTAAGGCTTTCTTCTTACGTTCTTGCAAAACTCGTTTATAATCAGTCGGGAATACTTTGACAAAATTCTTAACTAATACATTCCAATCTTCCAAGATTCTATCGGCCAGTTCGCTGCCAGTTACGGCTTTATGTTTCTGAATGTAGGCTTTTAACATTTCAATATCCTCAGCATCTGGTGTTTCAAGTTCGACCATCTCTAAATTGACTTTTGGAGCAAATGTTTTATTTACATCGTAAACAAAGGCTGTTCCTCCACTCATACCAGCTGCAAAATTTCGCCCCGTTTCTCCGAGAATGATTGCTAAACCGCCTGTCATGTATTCAAGTCCATGGTCACCGATGCCTTCTACTACCACTTTTGCACCCGAGTTACGAACACAGAAACGCTCACCTGCCATTCCTCTGATATATGCCTCACCCGAAGTAGCTCCGTAGAATGCAACATTGCCAATAATCATATTATTCTCGGCTTTGAATGGTGCTTTTGCGTCGGGATAAACCACCAATTCGGCTCCGCAAAGTCCTTTACCAAAGTAGTCATTGGCATCGCCTTCGAGTTCAAGTTTGAGACCTTTTGTTGAGAATGCTCCAAAAGATTGACCCGCCGTTCCTTTGTATTTAAAGTGAATTGTTCCGTAAGGTAAGCCCTCGCCTTTGTAAATCTTTGAGATTTCGTTAGAGGTCATATTACCTACCGAACGATTCAAGTTGTTGATACTGAACTCTTTGTAAACCTCAGCACGATTTTTAAGAGCAGGTTGGGCGGCTTCAATCATTTGCCAATCAAGAACGGTTGCGATACCGTGGTCTTGCTCTTCTTGTTTGTAAATAGCAATGCCTTCCGAATCTTCTTGGTAGAGGATTCTGCTTAAATCAATAGTTTTATATTTCCAATGGTTTATATCGTCACGTTTTTCGAGCATTTGCGATTGCCCCACCATTTCGTCAATTGTTCTGAAACCTAATTCAGCCATGATTTCACGAAGCTCCATTGCCAAATAAGTAAACATATTTACAACGTGTTCTGGTTTGCCAGTAAACATTGCTCTCAATTCTTTATTTTGGGTCGCAACACCAACAGGGCAGGTATTTAGATGGCATTTACGCATCATTATACAGCCAACTGTTACGAGGGCTGCGGTAGCAACACCAAATTCCTCTGCACCAAGAAGTGCCGCAATCGCAATATCACGACCAGTACGAATCTGTCCATCTGCTTGTACGGTGATACGCCCACGCAATTTGTTTTTAACCAATGTTTGGTGGGTTTCGGCAAGACCAAGCTCCCACGGCAACCCAGCATGACGGATTGATGACAATGGAGAGGCACCAGTACCACCGTCGTGGCCAGCTATTAAGACAACATCAGCATGAGCTTTTGTAACCCCAGCGGCTATAGTACCAACTCCTGCCTCAGATACCAATTTTACTGAAATTCTGGCTTCACGATTGGCATTTTTGAGGTCATAAATCAACTGGGCAAGGTCTTCAATCGAATAAATATCGTGGTGAGGAGGAGGGGAGATAAGACCAACGCCCGGAGTAGAGTGTCTCACTTTACCAATCCATTCATCAACTTTATGTCCCGGCAATTGACCGCCTTCACCCGGTTTAGCACCTTGAGCCATTTTGATTTGAAGCTCTTTGGCGTTGGTCAAATAATAACTTGTTACACCGAAACGTCCGGATGCAACTTGCTTGATATTAGAACTGAGGTTATCTCCGTTTTCATTAAGTGTATAACGGATTTCGTCTTCGCCGCCTTCGCCCGAATTCGAGCGTCCACCAATGCGGTTCATGGCAATGGCAAGAGTAGTGTGAGCTTCCCACGAAATCGAACCGAATGACATCGCCCCTGTTGCAAAACGCTTAAAGATATTTTCGATTGGTTCTACCTCTTCAATAGGTATCGGATTACCTTTCTTAAATTTCAATAAACCTCTGATTGTGAGTGCATCCTTGGTTTGGTCGTTGATTAATTTTGAATATTGTTTAAATAACGAGTAACCTTTGTCAAAATCTTTTTCTCCTATTTTTGTTGAATGTTGAAGCAAATGAATAGTTTGTGGATTGAAAATATGCTTTTCGCCACGTTGTTTCCATTGATATATTCCACCTACTTCTAATCTCTTAACAGATTCTACTGGTACATCGGGGTAAGCAACCTTGTGGCGTACAATCACTTCACGAGCAATTTCTGCCAATCCCATGCCACCAATTCTCGAAATCGTACCAGTGAAATAAGCATCAATAACTGATTTGTTCAACCCAAGACATTCAAAAATTTGAGCTCCACGGTACGATTGCAAGGTACTAATACCCATTTTTGAGAATATCTTCAATAATTCACCATTGACGGCTTTGATATAATTTTTGTAAAGTTTCTCTTCACCAAATTCACCAGAAATTAATCCTTTTTCGTTCATTGAGCGAAGGGTCTCGAAAGCCATGTAAGGACAAATCCCTGACGCACCATAGCCAATTAATGTTGCAAAATGGTGGGTTTCCCAGATGTCTCCTGCTTCGACTAAGATGCCGACTTTGCCTCTTAGTCCTTTGCGAATGAGGTAGTGATGCACCGCCGCAGTTGCTAACAATGATGGTATTGGGGCATGGTCTGAGTCAATTGCTCGGTCTGATAAAATTATAATTTCAAAACCATCCAAAACAGCGTCTTCGGCGTAGCGACAGATTCTATCTAAGGCAAATTCGAGTGCTTTACCACCATTTTCTGATTTTGCATTAAAATATGTGTTGATAGTTTTGGCTTGGAAGCCTTTAAAATCAACCATACGTAGTTTATCAAACTCTTTAATTGTCAAAACTGGTTGTTCTAATTCAATCTGACGGCAATGCTTTGGTGTTTCGGTCAATAAATTTTCAGACGCACCAACAAATGTCATCAAAGACATAATCGAACGCTCACGAATTGAATCAATCGGTGGGTTGGTTACTTGGGCAAATAATTGTTTAAAGTAGTAAGAAAGATGCTGGCTTTGGTCTGAAAGAATTGCCAAAGGTGTATCAACTCCCATCGAGCCAATGGCTTCTTTGCCTGTTTCGGCCATTGGAGCCAAAATCATCCTAACGTCCTCTGAAGTAAATCCAAACGAGATTTGTCTTTTTAAGAGGCTTTCTTCTGAATAATTATTGTAAGGACGTACAGCTATTTGATTCGATAATTCTGAAATTTTGATTTTGTTATCGTCCAACCACTTTTGGTAGGGTTGAGCAGAGCAAATTTTTGATTTGATTTCTTCGTCGGGGATGATGCGACCTTCTTCCATATCGACCACAAACATACGACCCGGTTGAAGACGACCTTTTGATACAACTTTTGCTTGGTCAACCTCTAAAACACCTGCTTCGGATGCCATAATTACAGTATCATCATCCAAGACCCAGTAACGAGACGGGCGTAAGCCGTTGCGGTCGAGGGTTGCACCTACGATTTTACCATCCGTAAAAGAGATTGATGCGGGGCCGTCCCATGGTTCAACAATTGCCGCATGGTATTCGTAGAATGCTTTGCGAGTTGGGTCCATTTGGTCGTTGCCATCCCATGCTTCTGGAATCAACATCATCATTACGTGAGGTAACGAACGACCCGTCAGATACATTAACTCAATAACGTTGTCTAACTGGGCTGAATCCGAGTTTCCTTTATCGCAGATTGGCATTATCATGTCCATTTCTTCTTTTGTGAAGAAATCTGATTGGAATGCTTTTTCTTGTGAACGAATCCAGTTTACATTACCTTTTACGGTGTTAATCTCACCATTATGGGCGATAAACCTGAATGGCTGTGCCAGCTTCCAAGATGGGAAAGTATTGGTTGAGAAACGAGAATGTATCACTGCAAATGCCGAAACCACGTTATCGTTTTTCAAATCAGGGAAATAATATTTTAACTGCTCAGTTGTGAGCTGACCTTTGTACGAGATAGTACGGCAAGACAACGACGAGAAATAGAAATGCTCTTCGGCACCTTTGACTGACTCACGAATTATGCGAGAAGCATACTGACGTAGGACATATAGTTTGCGTTCAAAACCAATTTCGTCTTCGATAGCATCTGGACGTTTGATGAAAACTTGCTCGACGTGAGGCTCAACCGAACCCGACCCTTCGCCGAGCGTGTCGTTGAGGGTTGGTACTTTGCGGTAGCCGAGGAGTTCCATTCCAAGATACTTGATTTTTCGTTCAAGGATGGCTTTACATTCTTCACGCTCAACTTCGTCCCAAGGGAAAAATACCATGCCTACACCGTATTCACCTGCTTTTGGGAGTTTAAAGCCAAGTTTACGGCATTCATCCAAAAAGAATTCATGGGGCAATTGAATCAAAATACCTGCACCATCCCCCGTGTTTGGGTCGCAGCCACAAGCACCACGGTGGTCCATACGCTCAAGCATGTGAATCGCGTCAGCGATGATTTGATGTGACTTTCGTCCTTTAAGATGGGCACGGAAACCGATACCACAGGCATCGTGTTCAAAACTTGGGTCATAGAGACCCTGCTGCTGAGTTTGTTGCTCGCTCTCTAACATCACTAATGGCAGTTTTGGAAAGTGTTTGTTTTTGCTGTACTCAATCGCCCATACTTTAAGAAATCTTGGAAAAGTAATGGGGTTCTTGAAATAATCCAAATAAATATTAGTTAATGGAAAATAATAATCTACTGTAAATCATTAACTAACATTTTTAAATTGTAATCCTCTGCAATATAATACAAAAATTATTTGGCATAACAACTAATTAGCCAAATTTTCTTTGAATGCTAAAAAATACTTGTTTTGACAATAGATTTTGTGAGAATTGTACAATTTTGGTTTTAGATAAATATTGAAAAATACGATTCAAAGAAGAATTAAATAGCGTGAATTTAATTAACGTATAGCGATTATTCGCTGAAACGTAGAATTTTCCAAATTATATTTTATTTGCTGAAACTGCGAAGTTTATTATTTGTTTCGTCTAATTTTGGTGAAGATGCCTAATTGAGAGTGATTTTTGGAATCCAAAATACAAATTTTGGGAATATAAGTGTCTAAATCAGATTAAACTGTAAAATCAAATAACTTAATTCTGAAAGTTTAGTAAAACCAAATCAGGATGTATTTATAGGTGGGTTTAAGCAGACAAAATATAGTTGTCGAACCCTACAATGAGTTATGTAATTTGTGCCTATTGGTTGTTTTTTGATTTCTTTTCATTTTTAATGACTTTCTTTATTCCTTTTGCTAAGTCATCAAAAAGTGTGGGTTCGAGTGTAAATCCGTAGCTATAATAGAGTCCGTTGTAATTGTCATTAATATTGAGTTGATATAAAGCATATCGGTAGCCACCCTGAACCATCAAACCTATATATTTTGTTGCTTTCCATTTGAAAAATAAACCGAGTTGAGCCGGTATAAATATATCTTTTCGTTTCCACAGCCTTAAATCATCGCTCAATAAATTCTTACTTGTTGTCGATGCACCAATCCCAAATTCAATCGGAATGCTCACTCTAAATCTTTTATCGTCGTAGATGTTTCTCCAATACATCACACTAAAAAAACCAAAATCGGTTCTTGTATAAAAATCAAGATTTATTCGTCGTGCAGCATCTCTTCGGAGGTCAATCAATCTCAAAAACGAATTATAAGTCATCCAATAGTATCCTAATGTCAATTGGTCTCTTTTTTTTCCAAAAATCACTCCAGTATTCACTCCAAAAACATTTACAGGTTTTTTGTTTACAAAAGAGGTTCGTCCATCCCAATTGAGAGCATAGCTTAATTTGAATTTTTTTTCTTTAACAGAATCAACAGCAACACTATCGGCCTTTTGAGCCATTGCCAAATGAGTGAAGAAAGATAATATGAGAAATATTTTTTTTAGCAAATCAGATACTATGAGTTTGTATGACTGTTAGATAACTATTGTGTACTCAAAATTATTGTGAATAATTCAAAATTGATACCATTTACGAAAATTTCGCACTTCAATTTGTCCGTTTCGATATTATTCTATATTTCAACATGTCGATAAATGCTAAGATTTGCAGTACTTTGATTTTAAATCTATTTTTGGTTTAAAATTTTAAATGTCAATTAATATTCAATTACCAATGCAGAAGAAAAACAGCAAACTTGTTTGGCAAATGGGCTTGTTTGTGGTTGTATTTGTGAGTTTTGTAACAGCTTTTTCAGTTAAAGATGTTTATGCTTTGGTTGACCACGATAGCCATTTTGTATGGTATATATTTACAGGTTGTGCTGTCTCAATGGCGTTGATTTGGCTTATAAATATATTGATTAATGTTTATGGTGCTTGTAACAGGTTTTTGAGAGGCATTGAAAATGACTACCATTTTTGGGTTAGGGCATTGATTTGTCTAATTATTGGGCAATTTATCGTTTTTGCTTGGGCAATTATTGATTACAAACTTCATATTGAGAGTAAGTATGACCCCGATTTATGGCTTTCGCTGCAATACAGGGGATTGATTTTTTCGGCATTTTCGCTCTCAATCATGTATTCAATTGAAAAAACCAACGAACAAAGACATTCAATGAATCAAATTCAGAAATTGAGAGAAGAGACTTTTCAGGCAAAATATGAAGTTTTAAAACAGCAGGTTAATCCTCATTTTTTGTTTAATTCATTGAATATCTTGAAAGGGATGATTCGTACCCAAAATGAATATGCCGAGGAGTATTTGATAAAATTAGCTGAAGTTTATAGATATATTTTGCAAAGTAATACAAAAGATGAGATTTTGGTTGAAGATGAGTTGGCGATGATTGGTTCTTATTATTTTATGTTGAAAAATAGATTTCCAGATGCAATTGAATTGAATATAAATCTTTCAACAGAGGCTCTCAATTCGATTCTCCCGCCATTGACATTTCAACTTTTGCTCGAAAATTGTGTCAAACACAATGTATTGACCAAAAATCGGAAACTCGTCATTGACGTTTTTGATAGTAAAGGGTTCATAACTTTTAGGAATAATCTTCAGCCTAAGCAATCGCTCGATTCGGCTAATCATGTTGGATTGAATAATTTGAACAGTCGGTACGTATATATCAGCAAAACAGCAATCGAGATAAAAAAAGGTGATGGATTTTTTAGTGTGATTTTACCGATTGTTAAACAAAAACATTCTTCTTTAGCCACATAAATGTAATTTTAATGAAAACTGTCATTGTTGAAGACGAACATATTACCGCCGAAGAATTAGTCTATTATCTCAAAAAAATAGATAATCAGATTGAAATTTTGGCTACTTGTGAATCGGTTGAAGATGCCGTCTCATATTTCGACGAATATGGTTGTCCGGATTTAATTTTTTCTGATATTCAGCTTGCCGACGGATTAAGTTTTGAGATTTATGAACAAGTTAAAATTACTTGTCCAATTATTTTTTGTACTGCGTTTGATGAATACGCCATGCAGGCTTTCAATGCGAATGGGATTGATTATATTCTGAAACCATTTGACCAAAAAGCCATCGAAAGAAGTATCAGTAAATTTCATGGTCTAAAGGAATATTTCCGAAAATCAGCACCCGATATTCACGATGACCAGATAAAAAATTTGCTTTTTCAGCTTCGTCCCAAAACTAAGCGAACAAGTATTCTCATTAACTACAAAGGTAAATTCTTCCCAGTTCTTGTCTCAGAAATCAGTTTTTTTTATACTGAGAATGAAATTGTGTGGTTAATTAAAACAAATGGTGATAAATTTGCGGTCAATTACACTTTAGATGATTTAGAAGGTTTCTTGAATGAAGAGGAATTTTATAGGGCAAATCGTCAGTATATCATCAATAAAAAAGCAGTAAAAGAATTTGAACCGTATTTCAATAGAAAATTGGCTGTTAAGTTATATCAAGAAGCTCCAGAAGTCATAACGGTTAGTAAAGTAAAAGCAACCGAGTTTATTAAATGGATGGAGCATTGAGATTAAAGACTTTTTTTTAAGTAATTATTTAAGTGTTAAAAGTGACGGGCTTTGCTCGTCATTTTTTTTTGTCCTCTTTACCCCACAATGTGTCCGCTTCATCTTAAAATTAGAAAAATGCGATTCATCAAACACATAGATTTACACCATAATTCTAAGAAATTTTCATAGAGATTTTAGTTTAGGGATACATTCTCCGATTTTGACACCGATTCTAAATCGGAGATTTCTTTTAAAAATTTTGAATTGATATTTTTATTAATCTGCGATTATGATGGAAGAGAAAAAAACATACTTCGATGAGCATCAAGTTATTCATGATTTAAAGCATTATCTACCCGCACAAGCTCCACTTAAAGACTTTATTCATCATAATACACTTCATGCTTTCCAGCACAAATCCTTTTTTGAGGCACTACAAAACTCCTCAAAAATATTTGGTTATAAGACCACTTTGTCATTGAGTGAATACAGAGAAAATTTCGCTAAAGGAAAAATCAAAGAGACTGTTTTAGATAAAGTAATCATTGAAAAGAAGGGTAAAGAAAATCTATTGAAATGGAAAAAATACCTAACTATCAAGGAGTACGATGTTGAGGTCGTACCTCGAATCGGGTCTTTGAGGGCGAATTGGAAGAAACAGTATTCGATTGATATGGATTCTTTGGTACATCCTATTCTTTTTCGCACGCTTTGTAGTTATCTCGACCAAGGAATTTCGATTTGGGGATTCCCACAAAAAAATGGAAGTTTTCTTTGGGCATTGCGTAAAATCGAGAAAAATAGCTTCAGTAGTTTATTCAGAAAGAAAAGAGCCAAAGAATTATTGTTAAATTCTGCTTGCAAAATCGAGGATTTGCTTGAGGTGTTGGTCGGAGATGAGAAGTTGTTTGAACAATATCTTTTCGACCAGCAATTTGCTCATCAGGGATGGGCGGGGATGGTCTCGGCGGTTGAAGACCAACCACAGACGCTTTTGGAACAGCGTAAAATTTCATTGAAAGATGTCATTGCGTTTGAGTTGTTGCTCGAAATTGATGCCTTAGACTTTCAGTTTGGGAATGATTGGCCAACGCTTGCAAAGAACATTACGAATATTCCTGAAAATCTATTTGCTGAAACTCCAACAACCGAACTCGACGAAGTCCTCAATATTTGGCAAGAAGCCTTTGAATGGAGTTATTTTGATGAGGTTTTGGCTGGTTTTAAGCTCGAAAAGATTGAAAAAAAAGACATCAGTCAAAAATCATTTCAAGCCCTTTTTTGTATTGATGACCGTGAATGTTCGGTCAGGCGGTATCTTGAGCAAATTGACCCTCACTGCGAGACCTTTGGAACCCCCGGTTTCTTTGGTGTAGAGTTTTTTTTTCAGCCCGAAGACGGCAAATTTCTCTCAAAGGTTTGTCCTGCCCCTGTGAATCCCAAGCACTTAATCAAAGAGGTAGGTTCAACAAACAAACACATCCGCGATGCTTACTTTACTAAACATTCCCACTCATTTCATTCGGGTTGGTTGATAAGCCAAACACTCGGCTTTTGGTCGGCTTTTAAACTATTCATCAATATTTTCAAACCTTCGATGAGTCCAGCAACTGCTTCGTCTTTCAAGCACATGGACAAGTTTTCGAGATTGACAATCGAAAATAAAAATCAATCGCACAAAGAGCATGACCTTCAAGTTGGATTTACGGTTGAAGAAATGGCGATTCGAGTTGAGAATGTTTTGAAAAGCATAGGTTTAGTTGAGAATTTTGCCCCGATTGTCTATGTGATAGGTCATGGTGCAAGCAGTGTTAATAATCCGCATTATGCAGCCTACGATTGCGGAGCTTGTTCGGGTAGGGCAGGTTCGGTCAATGCTCGGGTTTTTAGCTACATGGCAAACCATTCCGGAGTTCGCAACTTACTTTCACTCAGAGGAATCTATGTCCCAGAAGAAACTCAATTTGTTGGTGGTCTTCGTGATACAACCCGCGATGAAGTGATGTTCTATGACGAAAATATCCTTTATCCAGAAAATCAAGAATTGCATATTCAGAATGAAGCAAAATTTGAAAAAGCACTCGATTTGAATGCCAAAGAACGCTCAAGACGATTTGAGTCAATTGATACGCATCTATCTGCAGCGAAAATTCATCAAAAAATAAAGATTCGTTCGGTTTCGCTTTTCGAGCCTCGGCCCGAATTAAATCATGCTACCAATGCACTTTGTATTGTAGGTCGTAGAGAGCTTTCCAAAGGGTTATTTTTAGACCGTCGTTCATTTTTAAATTCTTATGATTACAAACTTGACCCCGACGGTAAATACCTCCTGAATATCCTAAATGCTGCCGCACCAGTTTGTGGTGGTATTAATTTAGAATATTACTTCTCAAGGGTCGATAATCAGAAATTGGGTGCTGGTTCAAAACTGCCGCATAATGTCATGGGGCTTTTTGGGGTTGCTAATGGAATTGACGGAGATTTACGGCCCGGACTTCCGAGCCAAATGATAGAAGTTCATGACCCCGTAAGACTATTAATGGTTGTAGAGCAGTTCCCAGAAGTTGTACTGAAAACCATCAAAACCAACCCTGCAACCTATCAGTGGTTTAAAAACGAATGGGTAAATTTAGTCGTTGTAAATCCCGAAACGAGAGATTTGTTCAGATTTAAAGATGAGCAATTGATTGCCTATACTCCAATAACTACAAAATTAGAAAC
>JALOLV010000323.1 GCA_025455785.1 Spirosomataceae bacterium
TTTATACTATTTGAATCTGTCAAATCATCGCTCTATTTTTCGTAGCGTAGGGTTTGCAAACCCTACGCTACGAAAAAATAATATAAACTATTTACAAGCAGGTACTTATAAACCAAATAACTGTAACTTTTTGCTATCGAGTCCTTCCGTGCGACGTCCGCCCTCTCCGTCGGGAGAGGGAAAGGAAGGACAAGGTTTAAAATATTGATTTTCAGTAAGTTATAAGACCTCGCCTCTCCGCAGCGGCGTACCGTTCCCACTGGAGAGGGAACTGAAAAATTATACTAATTTAGTTTACAATGTAGTAGCTCAAGCAATGTCCAAGATAAAATAAAAAATATTTAATCTGCCTTTGAGATTTCTACCACGGTAGATTTACCATTTTCGCCATATTTTTTGATGGCTTCCTTCGACGATAATCTGACAATGTTGTATTTGTTATCGGCCAATTTAATACTTCTGCCAAGTTCAAAAGGCACACCATCAATCACCAAATAACCTACCTCTCCCATGAAAGAGAATTTACCGATTCCTCCAAAATTACTCGATTCAAAGTTACCTTTCACTAATGCACCAGATACATAAATTTTATTATCTTTACCAGACCAATGCAGCTTAGAGGCATAAAAACTCCCCTTTGCTTCTTTTTTATCTTCATCCGTAATCGGTCTAATAGTTTGCTGTGTCTTAAGTTCTTCGCTTGTGTAATCAGTGAATAAGTTTTTCGGCAAAGAAGAAGAATCCGCAGCCAATACCGCCCCCGCCAAAAATAAACTTTTGATAGTGCTAATATTTTTCATTTCATCAAAATTTTTAATATTTTCATCAGGTATGATGGCTTTTTCAAAAATGGTTGCACTTGATTTTGAAGTTTTTTTGGGATTCTCGATTTGTACCAAATTCTCTTTGGGTTTATCAACAGATAAAACTTCAATTGTTTTCTGCTCGATTTGGCTAATTTGTTTGGGTGGAGCCTGAACAAGCAAGGCAGTGAGACCAACCACGCTTACCGACCCAACTGTTGCAATCAAACTTGTACTGAAATAAGCTCGGGGTACGGCCAAAGACTGAACCTCGGCCGATTCTAAAGCAAGAGTATTGCGTGGTTGGATGTCCAAATTACGTAAGTTTTTTTTGAAAAACCAATCAACATTGAACAACTTGAAAGGGAGAAAAAACAAAAAAAATGCTCTTTTCCCATCTTTGTTTTGCTCTAAATTATTAACTAACAACTCTCTCAATTTCTTTCTTGCTCTTGCAAGGTGCGACTTCGAGGTGCCTTCACTAATACCTAATTCGTCTCCGATTTGGGCATGGGTATAGTTATCAATTACATAAAGATTAAACACCAACCGATGGTGCTCGGGCAGCAGATTAATGGTGTTCAGCAGCTCGGTTTCGGTAAATGACAGGTATTCTTCACAATGGTTTTCGTCTTGCGTTTCGATAAAAGTACTGTATTGCTCAATGTATTTTTGTCGGTTTTGCTCTCTCAAATGCTGCAAGGCTACATTGACAGTAATACGCCGCAACCAAGCCTCAAAAGGACCTTTGTTTTCAAAACTCGAAAATTTATCAATCGCAATCAAAAACGCATCATGAGCCAAGTCTTCGGCATCCTGACTATCTCGGGTATATCTTCGGCATACCCCAATCATTTTGGCAATATTTTGCCTGTAGGCTGTTTCCCAAAAATTCATTGTGAGTCAAAATCTAAAGAATTTTTACCCTATGATACACATTGTTTGAAATGGTGGCAGTTAGAATCCAAAAAAATAACTAAAATTGTTAAAAATAAGCACAAATATAAAATGATATCATCAGTAGTACCCAAACTCCCATTTATTGACAAACAAAAAACGATTGATTTTTATGTAAAAGTGTTGGGTTTTACGCTTAGCTCTGATTATGGCGACTATTTTATCATCGAGGCAGATGCCGCCGAATTACATTTTTTTCATCACCCAAAGCTACGCCCAGCGGCTTCGCATTTTATGATTTATGTGAGAATTGACAACGGAATCAAGGATTTTTATCAAAAACTTTTGTCGAAAAACGTATCAATGTTAGCAAACCTCGAAACCAAACCGTGGAGACAAACAGAATTTGCCCTTACTGACCCCAATGGCACGCTGCTTACTTTTGGACAATCACTATAATTCTAAGCCATTGCCGGTGTATTTACTGGCAATTACAACGAAATTTTCTATTCAATCTCTAATTTACAAACAAAACTAATGAAAAAAACTATTTTTTTTGCGATGATGGCATTGGGTCTGATGGCGGCTCTCGACTCAGATGCACAACTTCTGACAGGTGAAAATGTAGCCGTTACGAGTACAGATTTGGGTAAAGTTCGTGGTTATATTCGCAATGGTATTTATACCTACAAAGGTATTCCGTATGCCGAAGCCAAACGCTTCGAAGCCCCACAAAAACCAAATGCTTGGAGCAATATTCGTAGCTCAATGACCTACGGGCCAGTTTCTCCATTAATGACCCCGACAACTTCGGTTCAAGACGAATCTGAATTTGTTTTTCACCACGACTGGGGATTCACAAATGAGAATTGTTTGGTACTGAACGTTTGGACTCCGGGCATTGATGACGGCAAAAAACGCCCAGTGCTATTCTGGATTCACGGTGGTGGTTTTGCTGCGGGTTCTTCGCAAGAATTACCGTCTTATGAAGGCGAAAATTTGGCCAAAAAAGGTGATGTAGTGGTTGTTTCTATCAATCACCGCTTAAATGTTTTGGGATTTTTAGATTTATCAGCTTATGGGGATAAATACAAAAACTCAGCTAATAATAGCGTTTTGGATATGGTTGCGGCCTTAGAATGGGTAAAAACTAATATCTCAAACTTTGGTGGAGACGCTGGTAATGTAACTATCTTCGGTCAATCTGGTGGTGGAGCCAAAGTGAATACTTTAATGATGACCCCTGCCGCAAAAGGGTTGTTCCATAAAGCAGTCAATCAAAGTGGTGCATTTATGAGCAAAATGCTTACCAAAACCGAAACGCAGAGGTTAGGTGCTGAAGTTTTGAAAAACTTGAATATTTCGGCCGATAAAGTGGATGAAATTCAGGCTATTCCTTACGCAACTCTGGTAGCGGCTTCTCAGAAAGCATCAAAAACCATTGGCGACCAATTGAAAGCTGAAGGTAAACAAGTAGGAAATTTTGGTTTAGGATTCAGCCCATCTCTCGATGGAAATGTTTTGCCTTATCAGTTTGATGATGCACCAGCGGTTGAACTTTACAAAAATATTCCACTCATGATTGGAACTGTTAAAAACGAGTTCATGGCTTCGTTGGGTGCTGGGTTGAGCAATGGTTCAATAGAAAAAGTTACAGAATTTATCAAAAATCGCTACAAAGACAAAGCCGATGCGTATTTAACAGCAGTGAAAAAAGCGTATCCGAATGATACAAAGCCATCAGACTTAATGGATGTCGATTTAATGTTTCGTCGTGGGGCAGTCAATCAAGCAAAAGCGAAGGCTTCAATAACTGGTGGGGCACCTACTTATATGTATATGTTCACGTGGCAATCGCCCGTGATGGATGGCAAATACAAAGCCATTCACTGTATCGAAATTCCGTTTGTATTCAACAACATTGCTCGCTGCGAAGAAATGACAGGCGGAACAAAAGAAGCTTATGCCCTTGCCGACAAAGTGAGTCAAGCATGGATTAATTTTGCAAAAACAGGTAATCCAAATCATACGGGTTTACCAAAATGGGAGCCTTACACGATAGAAAAAGGAACAACCATGATGTTTGATAACAAATGTACTATCAGCAATCATCACGATGCCGAATTATTGAAAGTTACGGAGCAGTAATTATTATCATTTTTTTACAATTATATTGCATTATTCCTGCAAAGCGAGTATTATTATCTAAATTTCAGAGACATAATACTCGCTCTATTTTTTAAATCAGTTTTTTATGAAAAAACTACTTTTTCT